>DPWF01000053.1 GCA_003526435.1 Chitinophagaceae bacterium
TACAAGGCGACTTTACAGTGGTGCCCGGACAGGTATTAAAAATACTTGTAGCAGGACATGGTGAAGATGCAAACAATAATTCGAACGTATTAAATACCGGCGGTGGTGGTGGTTCCTTTATCTGGAACAGCACTTCTGGCAATACACTGATGCTTGCAGCAGGTGGTGGAACCGGTTTAGGAACCTGTAATTCGCAACAAGCCAAACCAGGTCTGGCTACTTTAGGCGGATCAGGTAATGGCGGACTGGGTGGCAACTTCAATTGCGGCATCAACAATGGTGGCGGTGGAGGAGCCGGTTGGTTATCGAATGGTGCAGGTACAACTGTGAATCCTAATATGGGTGGTAAATCGCCTTTAAATGGAGGTAATGCAGGTTTAGCTGGCGCAGCCGCGGGTGGATATATTGGTACTGCCGGAGGTTTTGGTGGTGGTGCCGGTGGTGGGGGTAACTGTGGTGGCCCAGGTGGTGGCGGTGGTTATACCGGAGGTAATGGTGGAGATAATACCCTCTGTGGTGCAGGTACACAACCTGTAAGCGGTGGTACATCTTACAACCTCGGAACAAACCAGGTAAATATTACAGGTCTAAATGATGGACATGGACAGGTAATCATCAGCTATCAGGGTTCATCGGCAACGGTTACCCAGACAGCAGGTTTACCAAGCGGATCATTGTTCCCTGTAGGCACAACAACCAATACGTTTGTTGCTACAGATGAATCAGGTAATACATCAACATGCAGTTTTGATGTAGTGGTTACAGATGTTCAAAAACCTGTTATCACAAATATGCCATCTAATATCACAGTGTCAAATAATGCTTCAGTTTGTGGCGCCAACGTTAGCTGGACCGCACCAACTGCAACAGATAATTGTCCTGGTGTCGTGTTAACTTCTTCACACCAGTCAGGTGACCTGTTCCCGATTGGTAATACAACAGTTACTTATACAGCTACTGATGCTTATGGAAATGCAATAAGCGGATCGTTCACTGTCAGCGTAAATGATACAGAGAAACCAGTGATCAACGGATTGCCGGCAAACATCTCTGTATCGAATGATGCAGGTGTTTGTGGAGCCAGTGTAAGTTGGATCGCAGCAACTGCTACTGATAATTGTGCTGGTGCAACCATTGCTTCATCGCATGTATCCGGACAACAGTTCCCGATCGGAACAACAACGGTTATTTATACTGCAACAGATGCAGCAGGAAATGTAACAACAGCCAGCTTCACTGTAACAGTAAATGATACAGAGAAACCAGTAATCAACGGATTGCCAGCAAATATTTCTGTATCTAATGATGCAGGTGTATGTGGGGCCAATGTGAGCTGGATTGCAGCAACGGCTGCTGATAATTGTGCAGGTGCAACAATTGTTTCATCGCATGTAGCTGGTCAGCAGTTCCCTGTAGGTACCACTACTGTTACTTACACTGCAACAGATGCTGCCGGAAACAGCACAAGTGCAACATTTACAGTAACTGTAAATGATACGGAAAAACCAACCATTATGGCTCCTGCAGCAATTCAGGTAAGCAATGATGCAGGTTTGTGTACAGCAATTATAAGTATAGGTAATGCGGTAACGGGCGATAATTGTGGGGTACAGTCTGTTGGAAACAATGCTCCATCAGTATTCCCTGTAGGAACCACAACAGTAACCTGGACCGTAACAGATATTCATGGTAATGTATCAACAGCTACACAGGTTGTAACTGTATCGGATACAGAGAAACCAGTGATTGCATGTGCCGCCAACCAGGTATTCTGTGCGAATACAGGTGGTAATAATAATTATACCGTTCCTGTACTTACGCAGTCAGACAATTGTGGTATTGCATCAACAACATATACCGTTACAGGTGCAACGAACAGATCGGGTACTGGAACGAATGCAAGCGGTGCGTTTGCCATCGGAACATCAACCGTAACTTATACGGTAACAGATATTCATGGTAATGTATCAACCTGTAGCTTCACGGTAACCATTAATCCGTTACCAGTAGCAACAGTTCAGGCTGCATCACCAAATGCATTCTGTAGTGAGTTCACCTTAACAGGATCTGGCAACCAGAATGCTCCATTTGCTTACAACTGGTCACTCAATGGTAATGCGGTAGCAGCAACACAGGTGTTGACACTTGGGTTGACCAATCCGGATGGACTGTACAAACTGTTCATCACAGATGCCAATGGATGTACAAGTGAGTTCCCTGCTACATATCAGTACAACAAACAAAACCTGACCAATAGTTATACCATCCTGGCTTACAAAGAAGTGAAACTGGGAGCATATAATGAAGTTCAGACGGGTAGTGTAGGTGTTATGAGCAGCAGAGGTGAAGCAGAATTCAAAAAGTACAGCAAGGTTAATGGACCTGGTTCATTTGTAAAATCACCTGAAATTGATAAAGACAAAGGAGTAACCATCCTGAGCCAGATTAATGGTGTGGCAACTGTAAGCTTACCTGCTATGCAGTACAATACCAGTGTAACCAAGTACCTGCCCAATTACACAGTGGGTACAAATACAACAGTAACACTGAACGGTAACTTTAGAGACCTGAACATCCGTAAAGGAGCTAATGTAACGCTGAACGGAACCATCTTCGGAAACATTAAGGTAGAAGAAGGTGCCAGCATCAGGTTTACTTCATCTGTGGTGAATATTGAAGAGCTGAGAGTAGATAAAGGTTCAAGAACCACGATGAGTTATGTTCGCTTTGCACAGGCAACCAGCGTAAGGGTAAGTAAAAATGTAAGCATTGGAAACGATGTAATCGTGAATCCTGATTACCATAGTGTAACCTTCTACATGGGCGACCTGAAATGTGATGAAGAGAAGTTCTATGTAAAAGGAGATGATACCAAAGTAATCGCCAATGTGTACATGCCGAATGGTAAACTGAAAGTACGTGGTGGTAATGGTAACGATCATGATGATGACAGATGTGATCACAGAGCCCACAGTTCTAAGTATTGCAAGCATAACAACAATAAACATGGCCATAGAGATTGCGATCACCGTGGACATGGAGAGAATGATTGTGAAGATAACGTACACATGATAGGCTTGTTTATAGCTGAAGAGGTAGAAAGTGAGGGTAAAAACGTTATCTGGAACAATTTCAGTTGTTCAGCACCTGCACCAACTGTAGCGCTTACCAACACTACTACAAGTGCAAACCTGACAGCAGAAACGGTTAAACAGCCTGAAGCCAGAGAAGCAACTCAGTTACAGGTAACCGTAATGCCAAACCCAAGTGCAACTGTATTCACACTCAAACTGCAAAGCAAAAACAATGCGCCGGTACAACTGCGTATTACAGATGCAACAGGAAGAGCAATGGAAAGCAGGGCTAACCTGGGTGCAAACAGCACGGTACAGGTAGGTAGTAACTTTATAAGTGGTACTTATTACGCAGAGTTTACCCAGGGTAACCAACGCAAAGTGGTACAACTGATTAAAGTAAGAAGATAAAGTTCAGTTTTTAATAGGATAGAGGGGTTGCCTGCAAGGGCAGCCCCTTTTTGTTAATAAAGGATCTCAGTTATGAAAAAAGGTGAAAATCCGGTCATTAACCGTAATTTTGCGCCCTGAAAACACAGCAAAGCAATGATCAGCGCAAGAAATATCACCCTCGCATATGGTAAAAGGGTATTGTTTGATGAAGTAAACATCAATTTTATAAAGGGTAACTGTTATGGTGTTATTGGCGCCAATGGAGCAGGGAAATCTACTTTTCTCAAAATCCTGAGTGGCGAAATAGAACCCAATAAAGGAACCGTAGAAATTACACCCGGAGAAAGGATGTCGTTCCTCAAACAGAACCAGTTTGAGTTTGATGAGTGTACCGTACTGAATACCGTGTTGATGGGTCACCAGAAAATGTGGACCATCATGCACGAAAGAGAGGCCATTTATGCCAAAGCCGATTTCTCGGAAGAAGATGGTATCCGCGCGGGTGAACTCGAAGCCGAATTCGGAGAGATGGGAGGCTATACCGCCGAAAGTGATGCAGCAACATTGTTGAGCAGCCTGGGTATCAAAGACGATATGCATGCAAGCCTCATGAAAGATATCCCATCCAACATGAAAGTGCGGGTATTATTGGCACAGGCATTGTTTGGTAATCCCGATATTCTCCTGCTTGATGAGCCTACCAACGGTCTGGATATTGAAACCATCGGATGGCTCGAAAACTTTCTGGCAGATTATGAAAATATTGTACTGGTTGTGAGTCACGACCGACATTTTCTCGACACTGTTTGTACGCATGTGGCCGATGTGGATCGATCTAAAATCAAAGTATTCACCGGTAACTATACCTTCTGGTATGAATCATCGCAGTTGATGAGCCGCCAGATCAATGATAAGAATAAGAAAACAGAAGAGAAACGTCAGGCATTGATAGACTTTATCGCCCGATTCTCTGCGAATGCATCAAAAAGTAAACAGGCCACTTCAAGAAAGAAAGCACTGGAGAAACTAACGATCGAAGAAATAGAACCCTCCAACAGAAAATATCCTGGTATCATCTTCCAGCCTTTGCGTGAAGTGGGTAACCAGATATTGAATATTGAAAACCTGAAAAAATCTGTTGATGGTCGTGTGTTGTTTGACAAAGTAAATTTCAGTATCAACAAGGGAGAAAA
>DPWF01000006.1 GCA_003526435.1 Chitinophagaceae bacterium
AGCCATACCCATTTTATCAACGTCGGCCTGTGTTTTTGGCTCAACAGCGATAGCGATTACAGGCTCAGGAATGAACATGTTCTCAAGCGTAATAGGATGGTTCTCATCACAAAGTGTATCACCGGTTTTGATCTCTTTAAAACCAACTGCTGCCGCAATATCACCAGCTTCGATAAAGTCGATTGGGTTTTGCTTATTGGCAAACATTTTCATGATACGGCTGATACGCTCTTTCTTACCACTTCTTACGTTTAATACATAAGAACCTGCGTCAAGGTGTCCGCTATAACAACGGAAGAACGCCAGACGGCCCACAAATGGATCGGTCATGATTTTAAATGCCAGAGCAGCGAATGGTTCTTTTGCATCTGGTTTACGGGTAATGGTTTCACCAGTATCAGGATCAGTACCTACTGTATCTTCAATATCAACAGGAGATGGCAGGTAACGACATACCGCATCCAATGCTGTTTGTACTCCTTTATTTTTGAATGAAGAACCGCACATCATTGGAACGATACTCAGATCGATACATGCTTTACGGATAGCTTCATGTACCTCATCTTCAGAGATACTGTTTGGATCATCGAAGAATTTCTCCATCAATGTATCATCATATTCAGCTACTGCTTCAATCAGGTTCTGTCTCCAGAATTCAACATCCTCTTTCATATCAGCAGGTACATCGATCTCATCGAAAGTCATACCTTCTGTTTCCATGTGCCAGATGATACCTTTCATTTTGATCAGATCCACCACACCTTTGAAATTGTCTTCAGCACCAATTGGTAACTGCAGGGGAACAGCTTTTGCACCCAGCATTTCTTTTACCTGGTTTACCACATTCAGGAAGTCGGCACCTGAACGGTCCATTTTGTTTACGAAACCGATACGTGGAACTTTGTAACGGTTTGCCTGACGCCATACGGTTTCAGACTGGGGCTCAACGCCATCCACAGCAGAAAACAGGGCGATCAGACCATCCAGTACACGCATAGAACGTTCTACCTCTACGGTGAAGTCTACGTGTCCCGGAGTATCGATGATATTAAAATAGTATTTTTTGGTATTCGCATCAGCCTTACCTTTTACAGTAGGGAAGTTCCACTGACAGCTAACAGCAGCCGAAGTAATGGTGATACCTCTTTCTTTCTCCTGTTCCATCCAGTCTGTGGTAGCGGCACCATCGTGTACCTCACCAATTTTGTGAATCATACCTGTATAGCGCAGGATACGCTCGGTAGTGGTGGTTTTACCGGCATCAATGTGAGCGGCAATACCGAAGTTGCGTTGAAATTTCAAGTCAGCCATAAAAGTGCTTGTTTAAATATTTTTTTGACGGGAACACAGGCTCCCATTTTCGAGGCGGCAAAGGTAGTAATAATACCAATTCGCTGAATCGCTTGCCCCGATTAAATTATCCCCCAAAAAAAACTCCGGAATAAATTCCGGAGCTGATATATCATATTGAAAATGAACGACTTATATTTTACTTGGCTACAGTTACTGATTTTCTATAGCCAGAAAAGTGAATTTCCACTTATTTTTTTGCGGCTCTCACAGATACCAATGCTATATCATAAATGAGTGGTGTGTTTGGTGGAACGGTATTTCCATTACCGGTAGCTCCAAAACCAAGATTTGCAGGTATAAATACCCTCCAGATAGAACCAGCTTTCATTCTTAATACTGCATCCTGTAAACCTGGTACCAATTGACTTACCAGTAACAGGAATGACTCCTGGTTAGTTTGTGAGTTAACAAACACAGTACCATCAGGTGTGGTACCTGTTACATTTACCAGTACAGAATCTTCAGGCTCTGGCGTAATACCAGTACCACGTGTAATCACTGCATAACGAACGCCGCTTGGCATAGTAATGACTCCTTTTTGTTTTGCTAATTCTGCAAACAATTGCTGTTCCATCATTACACCTTTTACGCCGGCAACATCAGCATCCAATACATTGATCATTTTTTCAGCACTGGCCTCACTGATCATTAATTTCTTTTTGGTCAGCACATCATCTACAGCCTTCTGAAACATGGCACCTTTGATGAGCACACCTTTCTTTTCCAACGATTTTATCATATAAACACCGAGCGCATATTGAAGTGAATCTTCTGCTGCTTTATCTTTCGCAATCTGGGCTGCTGTTTTGGTTTGAGCACCTGCAGAGCCTGCTATAAAAGCTCCTAACAGGAGTGTAGAGACTATTTTTTTCATGTTTGAATAATTTATTGGTATCGAAAATATAAAGAATTTAGGCAATATAACTGAAAACTACCTTAAAATTTTGCTTACTTCTTCACAGGTCTTATTTCAACAAGCTCTACTTCATATGTCAGTGCACTGCCTGGTGGAATAATATAAATCCCGTTATTGCCAGGCACTCCCTTTTCGCCATGTGCAAGAACCGATGGTATATATAACTGCCATTTTGAACCTACAGCCATTTGCTGGATGGCATCGGAAAGACCAGGTATTAATTGCGATAATAAAACAGACTGAGGTATCTTGTTATTATAGGTATCTTCAAAAACGGTTCCATCTGCCAGAGCCCCCTTTAAATTAACTACAACAGAATCAGTTGCCATTGGACGTGCACCCTGCCCAGTGCGCATAATAAAATAATGAACCCCATTGGGAAAAATGCCCAGTCCGGGTCTCTGTTTGATATTGGTAAATAATTGTTGTTCCAGTTTAAATGCCCGGTCCTTCTGGGTTACCTGTTGATAGGCTGTGATTAGTGGGCTGATCATTGAATCGGGCAGCAATCTTGCTTTATTTTGAAAAATATCATCCATCCCCTTAATAAAAAGCGTTGGGTTATTGATCAGGAACCCCTGGTTATTTACCCATTGAGCGAGAAATGATCCAATGGCATACTGAAGGGTATCTGACATATTATTCAGCTTAACAGTATTGGCTGCAGGTGGCTGGGTTTTACCGGCAGGATTTCTCTGAGCAGCGGCCCCTGTAATAATAAAACAACAGCTTAGGATTAC
>DPWF01000266.1 GCA_003526435.1 Chitinophagaceae bacterium
AGATTGAAGGTGGTAAACGCGACTTCATTGAATACAGACCAGATCCGAGCATTCCTGAGAACAGGTATTATGACCTGTACGATCTCATGAAAAACTATGTAGGAAAAGATAATGAGCAGAACGATTACAGCTATCCGGTAAGAAAATTATCGGTACCTGTTGACCGCGACTTTGTGATTAAAAATGGTACTGCCAATGCAACAGACAGTATTGTAAGTGAATTACGTTTTGAAATTGCGAAGACCACATTAATGAAAAATGACCTTGCTGTACTGAATGTAATTGCGGCGAATAAATGGCAAAGACCCATTTATTTCACTGCTCCGCAAACAGATGGTTTAGGTTTGGATCAGTTTCTCCGCAGGGATGGTATGACATACCGATTAGTACCTGTAGAAAATGACAGGGTAAATACCAACTGGATGCTCGATAAGGTAACCAATAAATTCAGGTTTGGTAATGCCAATGTACCAGGCGTTTACTTCGATGAAGAAAACCGCAGACACCTGAACAGTATCCGTACTGCTTATGCCGATCTGGCCCTCGACCTGGCATCTAAGAACAGAAAAGAAGAAGCACGTAAGGTATTGAAACAGGTAGACAGCATGATGTATGAAGGCAATATGGCATACGGTATGACCAGCAGAGGTAACCTGCACAACAGGAACTCACTGGTATTCCTCGAAGCCTGTTACCTGGCGGGTGATACAGCATTGGCTGCAAAAGTATCAGCATCAGTGAAAAAAGACCTGGAGCAGCAGGTGCGTTTCTACAATTCATTAACCGGCCGTAAGGCAGAAGGAATGGAGCAGGAAAAACGTGCGGCAGATAATTACCTGCAGGCGGTTGCACAAATGCAGACCATGTATAATCCAAGGTTACAGATACCCGGGAAGATGATGGCGGCTGATACCACCACGCAGAAATAAATAACCATCATAACAACGCTATACAAAGGCCTCCTGTTCAGGAGGCCTTTTCTTTTACGTAAATCTCAAACCATTCAGTCCCTTTACTTGTTAAATTGCATATACATGATCGGACACAGATTCATACATTTTGATCCCAATGAGAATGGCCAGGGCAAATTTGAACAATTACTCAACCTGTTCATGCAATTACTCACCTATACCAATGGCGATGCAGGAGAGGCTTTGCAATGGCTGAATGAACTGGATAAACAATACCAGCTTACCAATAATGAGTATGGTATGGGCGATTTTATTGAAGACCTCAAACAGAATGGTTACCTCAATGAAGATCCGGCCAGCGGTAATTTTAATATTACGGCCAAATCGGAACAGACCATCCGTAAGAAAAGCCTGGAAGAAATATTCGGAAAACTTAAGAAGAGCAAGCAGGGCAACCACCAAACTTTCAAACCAGGGCAGGGCGACGAAATCAATCCCGATACTCGTCCATTCCAGTTTGGTGATATGCTGGAACAGATTGATTTTACCGAGAGCATACGCAACGCACAGATCAATCGCGGTGTAGAAAGTTTTTCGATGCAGGAAGAAGACCTGCAGATCAGGGAAAGCGATTTCAAAACACAGACTTCAACTGTGCTCATGATCGATATTTCCCACTCTATGATTCTTTATGGTGAAGACAGGATAACACCAGCCAAAAAAGTGGCCATGGCACTCAGCGAACTCATCACCACCAAATACCCCAAAGACACATTGGATATTGTGGTATTTGGAAATGATGCATGGAGCATAGAAATAAAAGATCTTCCATATTTGCAAGTAGGGCCTTATCATACAAATACTGTTGCCGGACTTGAGCTGGCTATGGATTTACTGCGAAGAAGAAAGAATCCGAACAAACAGATATTTATGATTACAGATGGTAAGCCCACCTGTTTGAAAATAGGCGGGCGTTATTATAAAAACAGTTTTGGACTCGATAGAAAAGTGGTGAATCGTTGTATCAACCTGGCGGCTCAGTGTAAGAAACTGAAAATCCCGATTACTACATTTATGATTGCCTCTGATCCATACCTGCAAAAATTTGTACAGGAGTTTACAGAAATGAACAACGGTAAAGCCTTCTTTGCCAGCCTCGATAAACTTGGCGCCTTTATTTTTAAAGACTTCGAAAGTGGCAAAAGAAGAACGGTCTATTAAATCAACGAACACTCCCGTTCTCCTTTTCTCCCTGTTAAAAACGCTTTGAATATTTTAAAGCTAAATATGCGGGGAATGATTAACAGGGAGAAGGGGAGAACGGGAGATGATGTTGAGTCGTTTACTTATTAATTTAACCTGTGGATTATGGAAAGACATTTGTCATCGTGGTATAGTCCTGCACTCGGAAAAGAAATGCCCATTGCATCTTATGGGCATTATGGTTTTGCACTTTTGTTGATACCAACTGCGGCAGCCGATTACCTGGAATATGAAAGGTTTCAGTTAATTGATGCACTGTCTCCCTATATCAATAGTGGTAAGCTCCGTGTATTCAGCATCGACAGTATGAATAAAGAGAGCTGGATGAACAATGAAATGGAGCCCTCGCATAAAGCCATCCGTCACAACCAGTTCAATGAATATGTTTTCAATGAAGTGATTCCTTTTATCCGCACCAATACGAGTAATGAAACCATGATCTATACATGTGGAGCATCGTTTGGTGCTTTACATGCCATGAACCTGTTCTTAAAGCGTCCTGATATTATCAATGGCGCCATCAGCATGAGTGGCGTATATGATTTGTCGGAATACACTAAAGGTTTCTGGGATGAGCAGGTGTTTTATAACAGCCCCGAACACTATATACCTACACTGAATGATCCATGGTATTTAGATAAAATAAAAGCCAGTCACCATATCCATATTTATACAGGCAGTGGTTCTTATGAGGACCCGAATGCATCGAAACGTTTTGCCGGTATACTTTATAATAAAGGCATCTGGTATGATCTGGATGTATGGGGTGCCGACATCAACCATGACTGGCCCACCTGGCGCACGATGCTGCCTTATATTATTGATGTGAAGTTTTGATAATGGTGCATGGCCGATGGTTCATAGACCATAGGAGGAATTTTTATTATGGTCTATGAACTATCGACCACGGACTACCACCTCCTGCAAAAACCTCGTTAATTCCCTGCAAATTTGAGGCGGTCTCACAATCCTGTTTTAATATTACAGCTCAATTAACGGGTTTGAAAAAAAAGCTACTCATTTTTCTTTGTTGTTTTTCCGCTTGCATGTTTTGGAGTAGCAGGGATTTGTATGCGCAGTTTGTTACCATTTCAGGTAATGTATATGACATCAGTGCCAGGAGACCTCTGGAAGCGGTAGCTGTACTGAGCACATCTGGCAGGGGCACTATCACCGACTCTCTGGGGCGTTACCTGATTATTGTTCCCAGAACAGATTCCATCTGGTTTTCAATGATCGGGAAGTCAACGATGAAATACCCGGTAGATACCATCATCAATGTCGATAATTTCAATGTAATGATTCATGTACGTGCTGCCGATTTACCTGAGGTAAAAGTGCGTAACAACTATTACAAACTCGATTCCATCCAGAACCGGCGTGATTATGCCAAAGTATTTGATTTCAAAAAACCAACGCTTCGGTTGAGTAATAACCCCAATTATAATCCAGGTGGACTAACAGTAGGGTTCGATTTGGTAGAACTCATCAACATGTTCAGAACCAGGCGTAACAGGAACCTTGAGTTTTTACAGAACAGGCTACTGCAACAGGAGCAGGATAAATATATTGACCGGCGCTTCAGTAAAAAATTTGTCAGGGAGATTACATTGTTGAACCCACCGGAAATAGATACATTCATGAAACGATATCGTCCCGATTATGAGCTGTTAACGCAGATGAATGATCTGGAACTGGGTTATTATATCGGAAAATGTTACGAACAGTTTAAATCGTTCAGGTATAACTGGAGAGGAGGATTACGCAGGAGAGAAGATTAATAGTTTTCATTATTCAATCGTCTATATGCGCATCTTGTATATTGTTTTTATTGGTCTTACTTTTTTATCAACAAACAGCGCTGCACAGGATAAAACAGGTGTTTGGAGAGGGATTGTAGCATTTTTCCCTCCAGGAAATAGTAGTAGTCAGATGGCGGCACTACCGTCAATCGGAGGTGAAGTGAGAAGTAGCAGACGAGCAAATCAAGTACCGATTCGTATCAACGAAAACAGCCCTGCAATGCGTTTCTATGCAAATGCTTCCCCAGAGTTTCTGACAAATGCCAAACTGGAAATAATAGAGGCTGATGAAAGAATGCTTGCACAACTTACTTCTTACAGCGATGATTATAAACTGGTAACCATGTACCAGTTTTATGTAAGACCTACTCCCAAAGAATTTTATAAATATCATTTACAGGCCAAATCAATACTTGTAAATGAAACCATACGGAAAGCTGATCTGTTTGATTTAAGGGGTAGTTTTATTCATACAGATTCGGGTACAGTTTTTCGGGGTATATGGGAAGATCCATTTGGGAGAAGAAGATTTGGCAATTTTGCTTTTCAAGCATCTGAAGAAGCTATTACTATTAACCCCGAACTATGGCATGGCTTCCTCAAAAAAAATGGGATAGATGAGGCTGCACTTGCTCCCGAACGCCAGTTTAAACCTACACCACTTTTTGATACCCTTGTAACAGACGCTCCTGCCATCTTTGCTAACCTTGTTGACAATGGACTAACCGATCAGGATACATTGAGTGTATGGCTGAATGGTCGCTTAATTGAAGATGATATTGTACCAGGTAAAAAACCATTCTATTTCAGGATTAATCTGGGCGAGGAGGAATGGAACCATTTTACCATTCGCTGTAAAAGTGAAGGCAAAGAAAAAGGAACAGGTGTTCACCTGAATTTACAATTGCAGGATGTGCAGCTAAAGTATAACCTGGCACTGTACCAATATCACCAGGCAGAGTGGGTCATCAGACGAAAAAATTCGGTGAAAAGCAAATAATTCCCGGTGTATTAGAGTTATGAGCTACAAGTTTTTTTTGGATTATTAATCGTACTGAACACATTCTCTGAATAGTTATTAAATGCTCAAAGCTCGTAGCTCAAAGCTAGCAGCTAAATAAATACCCGTCATTAATAAGAACCGGGCCATTCATCCCATGAAGCAACAACAGAGCCTATTTAGTTTTATCTTTAGCCGCTATAAATTTTACGCCTTGAAAAGAATGTATCCATTGCTGCTTGCCGGTTTTTTTGTGATATCCTGCAAGAGCAAAAAAGAAGAACCACGTCAACAGAATAATGGTCCACAGGCAGTGATTGTAGATGTGATCATAGCCGGAAAAAACAATATCTCCAATATTGTGGAAGTAAATGGATCGGTTGTAGCCAATGAGGCAACCAACCTGCAACCCGAAGTAAGTGGCCGGTTAACTTATCTCAATTTACCTGAAGGCGCTAAAGTATCGCAAGGCACAGTGCTTGCACGCATCAATGATGCAGACTTACAGGCAAGTACACAAAAAATACAGGTGCAACTGGATCTTGCACAGAAAAATGAAGAGCGCTTAAGAAAATTATTGTCCATCGGTGGTATTAACCAGGCCGATTATGATGCAGTACTGAATCAGGTAAATACATTAAAAGCTGATCTGGATATCCTCAAGGCTCAGATCGACAAAACAGTGTTAAAAGCACCATTTACGGGTGTACTTGGTTTAAGAATGATCAGCCCCGGTGCTTATGTTACACCTGCAACCATTCTTGCTACTTTACAACAGGTTGACAAGGTTAAAATAGATTTTACTATTCCGGAAGCATACACAACACTTATTGCAAAGGGCAAAACAGTGAATATTAAAACCAACGACAGAGAAGGAACAAAAAAGGCAGTCATCATTGCTACTGAACCGCAGATAGATGCCACTACCCGTAACCTGAAAGTAAGGGCACAACTGGATGGCGGCAATATCAATCCCGGTGGTTTTGTAAAAGTATTGATTGAAACCGGTGGTCAGAACAACAGTATCCTTGTCCCAACCAATGCCATCATCCCCGACGCAAAGGCAAAAAAAGTAGTAGTGGTAAAAGACGGCAAAGGGAAGCTCACCGATATAGTAACCGGTTTACGTGTAAATGGTATGGCAGAAGTATTGAGCGGATTAAAAGTGGGTGACAGTATTGCCGTATCAGGTGTATTATTTGTTCGACCAAACTCACAATTAAAAGTCAGAAGTGTAAAACAAATTGAAGAATTCGCGGGTACACAACAGTAATGTGCTTCGATAACTTTTTATCTTTTTACTTCTTTAACGTGGCTACAGCATGAATATTTCAGAACTATCATTAAAGCGACCCATCCTGGCAACGGTGATGAATATTCTCATCGTATTGTTTGGGGTGGTTGGATATACATTTCTATCGGTACGTGAATACCCGGCCATCGATCCACCCATTGTGAATGTGCGTACGGCTTATGCGGGAGCCAATTCCGATATTGTGGAGAGCCAGATTACGGAGCCACTCGAAAAATCAATCAACGGTATACCGGGTATCAGAACCATCACTTCATCCAGTTCAAACGGGTCTAGTAATATCACAGTAGAATTCAACATCAACGAAGACCTCGAAGCGGCGGCCAATGATGTGCGCGATAAAGTGAGCCAGGCCGCAAGAAACCTTCCACAGGATATTGATGCACCACCCGTAGTAAGTAAGGCCGATGCCAACAGCGACTTCATTGTAATGATGGCCGTACAAAGCCGTACCAAAGGCTTACTTGAACTGAGCGACTATGCCGAGAATGTGCTGGTGGAAAGATTGCAAACCAT
Source organism: Chitinophagaceae bacterium (assembly GCA_003526435.1). Classification (GTDB taxonomy): domain Bacteria; phylum Bacteroidota; class Bacteroidia; order Chitinophagales; family Chitinophagaceae; genus Sediminibacterium. The sequence goes on from DPWF01000266.1 coordinate 6,805, forward strand.
ACCTGAAGTAAGTGCCATTAATATATTCGGACAAAAACGGCCAGCCATGCGTATCTGGATCGATCCGGATAAACTGAATGCTTACAATATTTCCTTTGCCGATATCCGTAATGCACTTAACAGGGAGAACGTAGAAATTCCTTCCGGAAAAATTTACGGAGAGAATACGGAGATGACCATCCGGGCATTGGGTCGCCTGCAAACAGAAAAAGATTTTCGCGACCTCATCATCTTCGAAGATGCAAGAGGTATTATTCGTTTAAGTGACCTGGCCAAAGTAGAAATTGGCCCCGAATCGGAAGAGTTTAGCTGGCGATTGAATGGGGTGAATGCGGTGGGTCTTGCCATCATTCCACAACCCGGAGCCAATTATATTAAAATAGCGGATGAATTTTACAAGAGAATAGAAGCCATCAAAAAAAGTCAGAAAGGCGATTTTGAAATGACCACACTGATTGACCAGACGAAAAATGTGCGCAGGTCAATCAAGGAAGTAGAAGAAACTTTATTGATCTCATTCAGCCTTGTGGTATTGGTGATCTTTTTCTTCTTCCGCAACTGGCTCATCGCCATTCGTCCGTTGATAGATATCCCCATCTCATTGGTGGCTACCTTCTTTATTATGTACATCGCAGGATTTTCTGTGAATGTATTAACACTGCTGGGTATTGTACTGGCAACGGGTCTTGTGGTGGATGATGGTATTGTGGTAACCGAAAATAT
>DPWF01000185.1 GCA_003526435.1 Chitinophagaceae bacterium
ATAAATAGGAATTTCGTATTCTTTGGTTAATGCATCCGTTACCTGACCGGCGCGGTTACGTACCTGTAGTAACTTTACATAAAGCGGGTTGGTTGATCCATCTGCCTGTATAGGCGCAGATGTAACGATTCTTCCCTTGGCACCTATAAAAGGATTGGAAAGATAAAAAAATGTTCTGCCCAGAAATCCTTCAGAAGGCTTTTTTGAACATGCATAACCAGTTACCAAAATAACGGCTGCTGCACTGATATATTTATAAATAGGCTTCATAGCGTTTTATTTTAGTGTATCTAGAATCTTACAAAAGTGTGTGGATTAACAAGTACATGCATGGTTGTAGCACCATTGGAAGTTTTAATTCCTGTTGTCTGGCACTGAACTGTGATGTCGTTTTGATTGACTGGTGGCGTTACACCTGGCTGATCAAGCGCCCCCCTTACTTTTACATAAAACAAGAGATAGGTTGGCGCCTGTGTTCTTTCAAGATAAGTAGCATTTGTTTGCAACTGTTTCAGCACACCCATCGTTGTGTTACCTGCACTGGTATAAGTAGCTGGCACTAACTCCGGAGCAGTTTTTAATTCCACTGTTTCATTCAGGATATACTGCCTTACCGAGTCTTCATTGATATTGCTGATTAAACTGTCGAGCGTATATGTTGCCAATGGATTTACCTGTTGCTTTTGCTGCAAACGCAGGTTAATCATATTCAGAACAGAATAGTCAGTAAAGGCAAAAAAAGTTTTAGCACTATTTACCTGAGCGGTTAAGCCTAATTTTTCAATTACGATAACAGCAGTATCAAAAAGTTTGAAAGAATTACTTTTCAGGTAATCAATATTATTCAACGGCGTTACTTCCTGATGCAAACTTCCGCCTGTTAAATAATCTTTTTTACATGAGCCAAGCAAACATATCAATATGAATGAGGCTATTATACATTTATATGACATAAGATGTTTTTTGAAGTTCATGAATATTACATTTTATCGGCCCAGAAAGGCGTTTGTGCCAGTAGTGGGTTCAATGCCATTAAAATGGGTTCTACAGGCCAGTAATATTTACCCTGGTTAAAGTCTGAAATCGTCATACGAATAACAGTACCTGTACCATTAAACCTGATAATATTTGTTTTGCGTGCCAAACGTACCAGGTCATAAAAACGATGACCTTCTATGAATAATTCCCTGCCCCTTTCCTGAATTACTTCTTCAAACATATTGGCATCAGTAGCAGTAGTGGGTCCTATTCCTGCCAGTGCACGTATTTCATTCACGATGGTTCTGGCTCCGGATGGATTGTTCAATGCTGCCAGGGCCTCGGCTTTCAACAATTTAATATCGGCCAATCTGAACACCAGTATATTGTTCTGACTGAGTGGCGACGTATTATTAGGTCCGGTATAAAGAATATTGGCATACTTGGTACAGATAGGATCTGTGGTTCCCCAGAAATCAAAACCATTCCTTCTTCTTAAATCAATACTATCAGCATTATTAGGGAATAATGTGGTGAGCGTACCTGCATCTAAAGTAAAGAGTGAGTTACCCAACTGTGTGAGCAGATAAGGTGCTTTCAAAGTTCTCGCAGCAATGCTGTTATTGATATCACCATATGCAGCCGTAATCAGTGAGCCCTCGTTAGAAGCATTTTGAGAAATTTCAAAAATGCCTTCTGGTGAGTTACCCTTGAACATAGCCGTATAAGAAGCCCTGGTTGCTCTGCTTACATGTGTATATCCTCCATTCAGGATAACTGAATCTGCAGCAGGTCCAACTTTATCATACTCCCCTTTCCATGCATAAATATGTGCTAATAAAGCATAACATGTACCTCTGTTTGCACGTATTGGTCTGTTGACAGTTGGAGTAGTTACATAAGGTAACAGTTTAATGGCTTCCTGTAAATCCTTAATACACTGGTCTAATACTTCCGCTTGTTTTGTTCTGGGTAAATCCGGTTCTTTTGCTGCATCCTCTGCTGTTTTTAAAACCATTGGCACGTCTCCCCAGATTCTTGAGATATAGAAATAAGTAAAAGCACGCAGGAAATAGTTTTCTCCAATAAGGGTGTTTTTAGCTGCTTCCTTATTAACCGATGTGAACTCAGACAATGGAATAGTTGGTATATATTTTAAACAACGATTCTGTTGATCAATGGTACGGTAAAAGTTATCCCAGCGGCGCAGTTTTATCAGTCCGCGGAATGTTTGTGAAGGGGCCACAAAGGTCTGCCATTGAATTTGTGTAATAGCAGGATAATCTTCGCCGTTGGTTCTGGCCACAAACTCGTCTGTTTGTGTATCACCGTAATAATAATGCGCCATACCCATTTCATTCATGGCTGCACGAAGTGTAGCATAAGAACCTGCTACTGCACCATTGGCTTCAATTTCATTCTTCCAAAAATTACCATCTGTTGGTGCGTTAATCGGCACCCGTTCTGAGAATTTTTTACTACAGGAGACCGTCATTGCAACAAGTGCAGTGAGACCCAGAAACTGTTTTAAATATTTATTTGTGAGTTGCATGATTTCGTTTTTAAGCATTAAAACTGAATATCTAATCCTATGGTAAATTTCTTAGGAGTAGGATAACCATTAGCGGTTGTAAACCCATCGATACCGATTGACTCAGGATCTGGGAGGTTTGCACCATAGAATACTTTCAGGTTATCGGCCACACCGTATAAGCGCAACATACGTACACCCATTTTTTTCAATCCTGCACTTACAGGAATATTGTATGAAAGGTTAATGGTTTTAATACGGAAGAAACTTGCATCTTCTACAAACATTGATGAACGAATGGTCCATGGGTCAGTAGTACTAAATAAACTACCCAATGTGGCTACATCTCCTGGTCTTCTCCATAAGTTCAGGTCATTGAACTCAGCAGCAGGTCCCGATCTTGTTCCAAAGAAATTAGGCGGGTTGTTACTTGCTGATGCAAGCTTATCTGACAGATAACCATTCCATACACTTCTGCCTAAAATAAAAGTTGACAGAATCTGAACAGAGAATCCTTTATAGGTTAAGGTATTGATGAACCCTCCATAAACTTTTGTGTTGGGGTCTCCCTGAACGATCATATCATTGTCATCAACGTTATAATCACCATTGATATCCTGTTTGGCGTTATCACCTCCGCTGAATTGTGCACCACTATAAATTCTGGTCCTTAACCCGGTTAAAGGATCTACTGGTACATCAGCCGTGGTTGGATAAACACCATTGATTTTGAATACCTGGAAACCATATAATGGTTTTCCGATGGTTAATTTTCTTGATAAGAAAATAGGGCCATATACAAAATCCCTGTTTCCATCAGGCAGTTTCGTAACATAGTTGTCGTTGAATGCCAGATTTAAACTTGTCTGCCATTTCAATGGGCTCTTGTCAGAAAGGTTATTGGTCGTTAATGAGATTTCGATACCACGATTGGCAATATCCACGAAGTTATTGGTAGCCGTAGTATAACCGGTAGTAATAGGAACCGGGATATTAAAGATCAGGTCTTTACTGGCTTTATGATAAAGATCTACACTCAAACTAAAACGGTCTTTAAAGAAGTTTAAATCGATACCGAAGTTGGTTTGGGGTGCTTTTTCCCAGGTAATATTGGTAGCAGGAGCTGCACCGGCATAGTTAGGCGTAACAGCAGTAACACCACCATAAGTAACAATATTACCGGCAGCACCAGCACCCAGTGAGCCGGTTGGATAACCTACATTCGTAATTAACTGACGATACTGTGCATAGTATCCACCAGGACCACCAGGATCACGACCTGTAACACCATAGCTAAACCTCAACTTGGCAAATGAGATAACTTTGTTGACTTTTCTGAAGAAAGGCTCATCTGAGATATTCCATCTGGCTGAGAAAGCCGGAAATGTACCCCAGCGACTGGTAGGCGCATACCGCGAAGATGCATCTCTTCTGAAGCTGGCGTCAATACCATATTTTCCTTTATAATTATAACTTGCTCTTGTAAAGTATGACATTCTGGAACGATCTTCAAAGGTTGTACCTACAGATAAATTAGGTCCTGTTGGTACACCAGCAATCACACGAATGGCATCGAATGGAATACCAATGGCGCTGGCCGTGGTTGATTTTACTACCTGCTCTTCCACACCCGTACCTACTAATACACTCACATTATGATCCATACCCTTGCCAAAAGATTTATTCCAGGTAGCATAATTTTCTAATTCGTACCTGCTACTATTACTTTCGTTCAAACTGGCAGTAGAAACATTATTGGTTGTAGTGGTTCTATCACGCAGATAATCTCTTCTCACAAAACCCAGGTTGTAGGATAATGAACTTACAAAAGTTACATTCTCTAACAGTTTCCAGGTAAGTCGCAGGTTACCATTGATGCTGGTTGTACGTGCATCGTCTCTGATTTTATCATTTTTTCCTGCATAGTTATTCCTTGTTACATCATCAATTCTCCAAAAAGAAGATGGGAAAGTTTGAATATTATAAGGTGTAACATTACCTGTACCATCGCCACGTTGTTCTTTCACAAAACCCAAATAAGTATCTGAAGTAAACTCCATATTCTTGGAAGGTTTCATGCTCACGTATAATCTTGGCGCCAGTCTTTTGATATAGAAACCCGGCTGTAATCCATCTTCCTGATAACTATTGAGAGAAAGGCGATATGACATACCCTGGTTAGATCCGGCAACACTAAAATCTACGTTACGCAATATTGCATCCTTAAAAAAGAGATCCTGAAAATCAGTTGCATTATTAAATGCAGGATTCAAACTATCTGTAAGAAATTGAGACAACTGTCCCTGTTGCAAATAAGTAGCCTGTTCACGGAGAATATCCATCTTAAGTCTTCTTTCTTCTGCTCCGATGATAACAGGCTTAAAGCTTGGTTTTGTAGTAAGTCCTATGTAAGATGATAACCTGAATTGTGGCTTGCCTCCTTTGGGTTTTACTGTTTTCACAATAATAACACCGTTGGCTGCCCTTGCACCATAAATAGCTGCAGCGGATGCATCTCTCAATACATCTATTGACTCTATATCGTTAGGGTTGATGGCCGCAAGTGGGTTACTATTGCCATAGGCAGTACGTAAATCACTCACATCGAAAACCACTCCATCAATAACATACAATGGAGCTGAAACCCCGGTTGCTGTTCCGGCACCATTTGAACCTGCGACACTACTATTACCTCTGATATTCACAATACCACTCGCACCGGGCTCAGCAGAAACTGATAATACATTCAAACCAGCTACACGGCCCTGTAACATGGCATCGAATGTAGGATAAGGTGTGTTTTCAATGTCTTTACCTTTTACACTCGCTATAGCAGCAGATGTGGTTCTGCGTGTAGAGTTCTGGTATCCGATGATGACTACATCATCAATACCTTTTATGTCTTCATCCAATGACACTTCCACATTTGTTTTACCGGCAAGTTTTATTTCCTGTGAGGCAAAACCCAATGAAGAAATAACAAGGGTAGCGTTTCCGTTTTTAACATTGAGGGAAAATGTTCCGTTCTCAAGTGACTCAGTACCATTGGTACCGCCCTTTTCTACAACAGCCACACCAGCAACTGGTGTATTTGTTTTCTTATTCAGGATTTTACCGGTGATTTTTACCTGTGCCTGCGCAGCTATACAGGTAAAGAACAACAGCATCAGCATGAATAAGTGCTTCCGGATAATGAATCGTGTAGCTTTACTCATAATGTAGGGTTGATAATGAAATGTTAGTTGGTTATTAAAAGATCAGTGTATACATAATATTATATGGACTGTATTTACAGCCTTACCATTATCCATCTTGTAAAAGGAGTTCAACGCTTCGATCGAAGACAAAAGAGTAGCATGCACTGTACCGGGGTACAATGCCGACAAGGCAACGTAGCATATGAATCAGTTTTTTGTTTGCTAAAAAACGCTCAAATTCAATTGGTAAGCAATAATTGTATTTTTGACATTTATTATTTTTACCAATGATTAAATGTACTCACCACTTAAAAAAATGTGTTTGCAGATTTTATCTCGATGTAGAAATAAATTAACATCTTGTTATTACTTGTTTAAGTTTTTATTGCGTAATAACATGTATTGACTGAACAGTTCACACATCTACTACCTGCTAATCCTGCTTTTTACTTATGCCCATTCAACAGATTTGCATTGTACTTTTGTAAAAAAAGCGAATGGAACTGGGTATTGGTATGTTTGGTGATTTACACGTGAATGAGCAGGGTATTACTGTTCCAACAGGGCAGCGATTGCGGGAAATGATGGAAGAAATTAAGCTGATGGATGAACTGGGGCTTGATTTTTTTGGCATTGGTGAGCACCATCGTAGTGAATATGCCGTATCGGCACCAGAGATTATTCTGGCTGCAGCATCAACCATCACAAAAAATATCAGGCTGGGAAGTGCTGTTTCCGTATTAAGTTCAGCCGATCCTATCCGATTATACCAACAATATTCAAGTATTGACTTATTATCGAATGGCCGGGCCGAGCTGGTAGTTGGAAGGGGCAGTTTTACAGAATCATTTCCCTTGTTCGGTTATAACCTGGCCAACTACGATATACTATTTGAAGAAAAACTAGACCTGTTGCTCCAGGTGAACCAACAACAGCCTGTAAGCTGGAAAGGGCAATTCAGAACGCCACTGGTAAAACAGGAAGTGTTTCCGCGCGCTTACAACAAGTTGCTTGATATGTGGATCGCCGTTGGCGGTACTCCTGAATCTGTGTTAAGAGCCGGCAGATATGGCCTTCCGGTTATTTTTGCCATCATTGGTGGAAGTCCTGCGCAATTCAAACCATTATTTGAGTACTACCAGAAAGTATATGAACATTTCAAACACCCTGCTGAACAATTAAAAACAGGTGTACATATGCATGCTTTCTTTGGAGAGAATAGCAAAGCAATTGCTGATCAATATTTTCCATCGTATGCCTCGCAGATGAACCGTATTGGCAGAGAACGCGGCTGGTCGGCTTATACACGTGAGCAGTTTGAATTTGGAAGAGGAAAAGAAGGTGCTTTAATTATTGGCGATGCCAATGAGGCAGTTGACAAAATTTTATACTTACACGAAACATTAGGCTTTACCCGTTTTGCCGCACATATGGATGTTGGTGGCCCTTCTCATATACAACTGATGAAGTCGATTGAAATATTCGGAAATAAAATTGCACCTACTATTAAAAAAAATTTGGGTTAATTATCTTTAGTTAAATATGTGATATGCCTTTAACATTGGATACTGTTTTGTTATTTGTTTCAGATATAAATAACATGAAACGATTCTATCATGAAGTATTTAGTCTAAACATACTTGAAGAAATATCCAGTGAATGGGTATTGCTATCTGCTGGTTCTGTAAAAATCGGTTTGCATAAAATGGGAGAAACATACGCTACTACTACAACTCAAACACCAGTTGAAACCAATACCAAACTAATTTTTGAAACTTCTGAAAATATTTATTCCTTACATTCAATACTAAGATCTAAAAGCGTAACTGTTCAGGATATTACCAGTTTTGATAACTATCCGTATCTTTTATTCATGGGTAATGATCCCGAGGGAAATGTATTTCAGGTAATTCAAAAAAAATGATCTTTTTAATACCCGGCTGTATTTGAGATATACAAGAGGTAAACATATATTCTCAGCGATTCTCTGCAGCTCTGCCGTGATTATTTGAGTAAGTTCACCGCAGAGTCGCAGAGGAAAAGGAATTTACGCAGAGATTTCACTAATCAAACGTCTGCCTGGTTGAATGATAAGAGTAACTCATCAATACCGGCTTTTACTTTTCGATAGCTTACGCCAGCCTTCTCTAACATTAATTTAGATGCTTTTGACGGATCGGTTCCATCATATTTATCGGAGAGATATACCACTTCCTTAATACCTGACTGTATAATAGCTTTGGTGCACTCATTACAGGGAAACAATGCAGTATATATTTTACAACCTTTCAGATCCATGCCAATATTATTGAGAATGGCATTCAGTTCTGCATGGCATACATACGGGTATTTGGTATCGAGAAAATCACCTTCCTTACTCCACGGAAATTCATCATCATCGCAGCCAATGGGTAAGCCATTATAACCCGCTCCTACTATTTTATTCTTTTCATTTACAATACAGGCACCCACCTGTGTATTGGGATCTTTACTGCGTTTGGCCGATAACAATGCAACACCCATGAAATATTCATCCCAGGAAATATAGTCTTGCCTTTTTTTCATACAGCAGATGATTACGCTT
>DPWF01000391.1:0-1509 GCA_003526435.1 Chitinophagaceae bacterium
GGTGAGAACAGATATACCTGCTGCATGTTGAGCATACGCTTTTGTTACCTCTTCTACTGTTGCCGTAGCATTGATGATTCCTTTTGAAGGAGATTTTCTTTTGTACTCTGCAATAATACCAGTACGATTGGTATCGGCCAGAAAGCCCGTAAGCGAATAAACAGGTCTTATAAAATGTGGCTGTTGCTCCAGTACACTTAAAGGAGTAGTTAATTTACGCTGTTCAACCTCCTTTCTTTTTTGTGCCACGATGGTATCCAGTATGTTCATTTTATTGCAGGTTGATTAGTTTTTCCAATGTCTGGAATGCTTTTTTACTCTCGAGGCTTTCTACTGCTGCTGCATATGCGGCTTCGTAGTCATTGTACTTTCCGGTACAATGGAGTGCCATGGCCGCATTGGCCAGCACTACGGCATTCTGTGCCCAACTCCCTTCTCCTTTTATGATGCGTGTAAACAATTTAGCAGATTCCTCTACGGTGTTGCCTCCATAAATATCTTCTGCTGTTACGGTACGTTTACCCAGTTGCTCAGGGGTCATGATTTTTTCGCCTTCGTTGGTAATTACTTTGGTATCATTGGTTAACGAAATTTCATCGTACCCATCAAGACTGTGAATTACCGTAAATGCTTTACCTGTTTCCTGTAGCAGGTAATTATAAATACGTGCCATCTCGAGGTTATAAACTCCTACCAACTGGTATGCAGGTGATGCAGGGTTTACCATGGGGCCCAGCATATTAAAAAAAGTACGTACCCCCAGGTTCTTCCGAATGGGGCCTACTACTTTTAATGCAGGGTGGAACAACGGTGCATGCAGAAAACAGATATTAGCCGCATCAAGCTCTTTTTTCAACTGTGTTTCATCATTCTTAAATCTATATCCCAACTGCTCCATTACGTTTGATGCCCCACTGACCGATGACGCACCGTAGTTACCATGCTTCGCTACCTGCTGACCTGCACCTGCCACAATGAAACAGGATAAAGTTGAAATATTAAACGTGTTTTTGCCATCACCCCCGGTTCCAACAATATCCATTACTTCATGTTCATTCATATCTACTTTCACAGAAAGTTCCAGCAAAGCATCTCTGAACCCTTGTAGCTCCTCAATTGTAATACTGCGCATCAGGAACACGGTGATGAAGGAAGCCATCTCCGATTCATTGAATTGTCCGGCAGACATTTGAAGTAACACTTCTTTTGCCTTTGCGCGGCTTAATGTTTTATGTTCAAATAAATATTGTAGTAGTTTTTTCATACAGTTTATCAAATTCGAAAATCAAAAATTGGGTTACTGTTTTAACCAGTTTCGCATTATTTTTTCTCCATCGGGTGTCAATACACTTTCGGGATGAAATTGCACACCCTGCACATCATAGGTTTTATGTTGTAGTGCCATAATATAATTGTGTTGATCTCTTGCGGTAATTTCCAGTTCGGCAGGAAAATTTTCTTCATTAATTACCCAACTGTGATAGCGACCCACGATCAGTTCATTGTTAA
>DPWF01000391.1:1526-4728 GCA_003526435.1 Chitinophagaceae bacterium
CAGTTTACGGCTTACAGCCTGCAACTGAATAGGAGTCGCTACTCCATGATAAACAGTACTGAGGTTGGTTAAACTACCGCCAAAAGCCTCTCCAATGGCCTGGTGCCCCAGGCAAACACCCAAGATAGATTTAGAAGATGCATATGTTTTAATCAGGGGCAATAACAACCCTGCTTCCACGGGTACGCCCGGCCCCGGCGATAAAATAATTTTATCAAAAGCATTCACTTCTTCGAGTGTTATCTGATCATTTCTTTTCACTGTTACTTTCCCGTGAATAATTTTTTCCACCAGGTGAACCAGGTTATAAGTAAATGAATCGTAATTATCGAAAACAAGGATGTTCATTAGAGCTGATTTTTTTGATCTTTGATTTTTTGATTTGTTGACTTACCCGGGCTGTCTATACTGCGTAGAGAAGGCAGGGCTTTCTTTTAAGGTTTCAAGTCTCCATTCCCTCCAATATCTTCTGCTATGCCGATAGCCGTCTTCAACGCATTTAATTTATTATTTACCTCCTGTAGTTCACTTTCCGGATTGGAAGCTGCTACTACACCTGCACCTGCCTGATAATACAGTGTATTGTTCCTGCTGAGAAAAGTGCGTATCATGATGGCATGATTGCAACTACCATCAAAACCCATACATCCAATGGCTCCTCCATAATAACTACGTGCAGTGGGTTCATACGCATCAATCAGTTCCATTGCTTTGAATTTAGGCGCCCCACTCAATGTTCCTGCCGGAAAAGTTTGTGCGAGGATGGCGAAAGGATTATGTCCTGCCGGCACTTTCCCCCTCACTTCGCTTACCAAATGAATCACATGGCTGTAGTATTGTACCTGTCTGTACTGACTTACTTCCACTTCCGAACAGGCCCGGCTCAAATCGTTGCGGGCCAGGTCAACCAGCATTACATGTTCTGCGTTTTCTTTGGCATCATCCAGGAGTCGGGCTGCCATCTGCTGATCTACTTCATCATCTCCCGTTCTTTTAAATGTGCCGGCGATCGGGTGAACAATGGCTGTACCCTGCTGTATAATCAATTGTGCTTCGGGCGATGATCCCATCAATTTATATTCTCCATAATCAAAAAAGAATAAATAGGGTGAAGGGTTCACTGTTCTCAATGCCCTGTACACATTAAACTCATCTCCGGTAAATGATTGCTGGAAACGGCGACTCAATACAATCTGGAATACATCTCCACGCATACAACGCTGGATTCCTTTCTGCACCATGGAACGATAATCCTCGTCAGTCATGTTTGATGTTTCTGCTCCTTTTGCTTTAAATGGATAAACAGGTACATCTTTACTCCTGATCAATGATTCTACCACTGCCAGCTCAGATTCAATACCATTGATCCTGTTTTCGCAGATATACAATTCGTCTTTAAAATGATTGAATACAATTACGTACTGGTATAACCGGTACCGCATCAACGGAATAACGGCCTGTTCCGATACCGTTTTTTTCAACTGAACAGTATCAAAAAAACTTACTGCATCAAAGCAGGTGTAACCAAAAAGCCCCTGTGCAAAAGCAGCTTCTTTTGCCGGTGCCGTCTGTGTTTCAAAACGCTGCATAAAATCCCAAAGCTGCGCGGGCACTTTTGATGGGTCGGTGATCACCAGTTTTTCCGGCTGTTGTGCGGGCAGTTTTATTTCCATGGTATCTGCTGAACGTATTTCAACACCTGCTATGGCATTGATACAGATAAAAGAATAACTGTTATCTGCTGCATGATGATCGGTACTTTCCAGCAAAATGGTATCCCGAAACCTGTCGCGGATTCGCAGGTAGATGCCAACCGGTGTGTACACATCTGCCAGTATTTTTTTTACGCTCGTCTGAATCTGGATCTTTTTCATGTTTCTTTTTTGAACCCTGTGCGTGATATCAACAAAAAACCCCGACAATGATTGTCGGGGCTTCTGAATATGATTCATACAGTATTGGCTACGCCATTACAATCCCCGATCGGAGTTTGAATGCCACCACCACTGAATGTTGATTGTTCTTTTCATTGTGTTGCAAAAATGGGGTAGTTGTATTATACAAACAAATTTTTTTTCCATCATAGTTTGGTATTTTCAGGAAAATCCAAAGCTGGTGATCCAATTCCGTTCTTTTCTGATCCTTCTATTACTGACTGCAAGCGTCTCCCAGGCTGCCACACAAACAACCGATAGTTTTATACTCGTAAAAGCTGATCGCCTCTTTGATGGTGAACAAATGCATACAGGATGGGGCGTTTTGGCACAGGGAAAAACAATTATAGCCGTAGGCCCTTTGGAAAGTCTGCCCAAACCCACTGCAGTCAAGACCTTTGACCTGAAGGGAAAAACCATCCTTCCTGGTCTGATTGAGGGCCACTCTCACCTGTTGTTACATCCTTATAATGAAGCCCGATGGGATAAGCAGGTGTTGGAAGAATCTGATGCCGAAAGAATAGCCAGGGCTGTTGTTCATGCCCGTGCTACTTTACTGGCCGGATTTACCACGGTAAGGGATTTAGGTACCGAAGGAGTTGGCTATGCCGATGTGGGTTTGAAATCGGCCATTGAAAAAGGAATTATACCCGGACCAAGAATGCTTGTTGCTACCAAAGCCATTGTTGCCAGCGGCAGTTATGGCCCTAAACTCGGTAACCTTAATCACCAAACGATTAAAGGGGCCGCCGAAGCAGATGGTGTGGAAGGGCTTACAAAAGAAATCAGGCAACAAATGGGTAATGGTGCCGATCTGATAAAAATATATGCCGATTACAGATGGGGACCCGATGAAATGCTGGCCCCCACTTTTACACTTGAAGAACTGCGTAAAGCTGTTGAAGTAAGTGCAAGTGGTGGCAGACTGGTAGCAGCTCATGCCAGTACCATTGAAGGCATGAAAAGAGCGGCACAAGCTGGTGTAAGCACCATTGAACATGGTGATTATGCCAATGATGAAGTGTTCGACTGGATGCTCCGTAACAAGGTAGCACTCTGTCCCACGCTCAGTGCCGCAGAAGCTTCTGCAACTTATAATGGCTGGAAAAAAGGAAGTATGCCTCCCACTGATCGCATAACTACCAAGAAAAAAACTTTTCAGCTTGCTTTAAAGAAAGCTGTAACCATTTGCTTTGGTGGTGATGTGGGTGTATTTACACATGGCGATAATGTACGTGAGATGGAACTGATGGTTGAATATGGCATGC
>DPWF01000391.1:4793-8612 GCA_003526435.1 Chitinophagaceae bacterium
CCATTTGCGGTTGGAGATAAAATTGGCCGGCTGCAAAAAGGTTTACTCGCCGATATCATCGCCGTTGACGGCAACCCGGCAGACAATATTTCGATGATGCGAAAAACAGTTTTAGTTATCAAAGAAGGGAAAGTGTACCTTCTCCCATAAATCAGGTTTTTATGTATAGACGAATAAGGTTCTTTCTGACCAGTGTCTTGTTCTTATGTGTAGCCACAGCTTTCTGCAACGACAAAGAAAATCCGGATGCAATCATCGGTACCTGGCTGAATGCTACAGGCAAAGGACATATTCAGATTTACAAACAGGGCAATAAGTATTTTGGTAAACTGGTATGGTTAAAAGAGCCGAATGATGAACAGGGTAATCCAAAGGTTGATTCAAAAAATCCGAATGCTTCACTTAAAACCAAACCATTGATCGGCGCTACCATCTTACGTGATTTTGTATTTGATGATGATGAATGGAACAGCGGCAGAATCTATGACCCGCAAAACGGAAAAGACTATAAATGTTTTCTTCGCTTAAAGGATAGCAAAACATTACTTGTAAGAGGTTATGTAGGCGTGTCGCTACTTGGAAGAACAGAAACATGGACGCGCATTAACTGATGACTATTGAGCAAAGAAATATTGATATTACCCCCCTATCTAATTGAACAGGACAAATGGGACAGATGTATCCATAACAGTTCCAATGGTCTGATGTATGCCCAGTATGATTATTTAGACAACATATGCGATAACTGGCACGGTATTGTTGTGGGTGATTATGAAGCCATCATGACTTTACCCTGGAGAAAAAAATATGGTTTCAGGTATTATTACACACCACCATTTATTCAGCAATTGGGTATGATGGGCAACACAGAGGCCGTTGATTACGACCGGCTTACCAGGATGATCCGCCGGTTTGCCTGGTATGGCGATCTTTACCTGAACTTCAGTAACCACCGGCTGGCATTGGCGGTAAAGGCAACAAACAAAACCAATTTTATCATCAATCTTCATAATGGTTATGCTGCCATACAAGCCGCCTATAGTGATGACCTGAAACAGACATTACAAAAAAGTCATCCCGGTTTTTTGCTGACCAAACAGGATGATTATTTATCAGCCATTGAATCGTACCAGGAAAACTATGCATCAAGGATACCACATGTAAGTGAAGATGATTATTCGAGATTTACCGTCTTGTGCAAACAACTGGATGCCCGTAATGACTGTATTGTAAGATCGGTTTATAATGAGAGGGGTGTAATGCTCTCGAATGCCCTGCTTTTAAAAGATAATAAACGAATCTATCATCTCTTTAATACCACAACTGCAGAAGGAAGATTACTGCACAGCAATCATTGGCTGCTTGATCAGATTCTCCAGGAATTTGGCGGTCAGGATCTCTTATTCGATTTTGAAGGTTCTGAACTGGAGGGCGTTAGAACTTTTTACAAAAAATTCGGCGGGCATATTCAGCCCTATTTTCATTATAGAAGAAATTTTCTGAGAGGACTTTAAACAGTTCCCGGCGATTGCATTATCTGTTCAGCTATCAGCAGATCTGCCGGCCTGGTGATTTTTATATTCGTGTATGCACCCTCTACCAGAAATACTTCTTTCCCGGAAGCTTCCACTACGGTTGCCTCATCGGTAAATCTTTCTTCATAGGGTTGATCGAAGGCGGGAATAATGATTTCACTCAGAAAAGTCTGCGGCGTCTGTATGATGCGAACCAGGTTTCTGTCGATTATTTCGTGATGATCTTTATTGATAATCCGGATACTGTCTGTTGCAGCAATCGCCGGTATGGCACTTCCTTTTTCCAGTGCCTGCTGGTAACAACGTTTAATCAGATCGCTGCTGACGAGACACCGAACACCATCATGAACAAATACAACTGCCTGTTCTTTAATGAGTGCCAGTCCGTTCTTTACAGACTGAAAACGGCTGTCTCCTCCTCTTGTTATCTTTACGCGTGCGCTTGCCTGTAAATCGGTTATTATATCGTTGCCTGTTGTAAAATGTTCTTCGGGTAATACGAGAATGATTTCAAGATCGGACCAGGTTTCGAGAAAGCGTTGAATGGTATGATAAAGCAATGGCTTCCCGTTTAACAACAGGAATTGTTTGGGTATGGCGGCCCCCATTCTCTGGCCTGTTCCTCCGGCAACAATAACGGCAATTTTTTGCATGGTGTTTTCTCTAAAAAAAGAGGGCTACAAATGTAGCCCACCCTTTTCTCATGTGTATCAGTTCTAACCAAATATAATTATTTGTAAATAAAAACTTCATTTCTGCCCCCACTATTTTTCACGCCACGGTACATCCCCTCACTGTTAAAAACCATGGCAGCATTGCCTTTGGCGTCAACACCAATCATGCCCCCTTCACCTTCCAGTTTTATGAGTTTGTCGTGTACCACCACTTCCATGGCTGCCTGCAAACTCAGACCTTTGTATTCCATCAGGCAGCTCACGTCATAAGCGGCTACCGTTCTTATGAACATCTCTCCATGACCTGTACAACTGATGGCACATGTGTTATTATTCGCATAAGTACCACTGCCAATCATCGGACTGTCGCCTATGCGGCCATATTTTTTATTTGTCATACCACCTGTTGATGTGGCACCTGCTATATTGCCTTTCTTATCGCATGCTACGGCACCAACAGTACCAAATTTCTTATCACGCATGAGTTCTTCAAGGTGATGGTTGGTATGATCGAGTGAATAATTATCCGAATCGCGGATGGCTTTCCATTGATCGTACCTGAACTGTGAGAAGAAATACTCATCGGGTTCCAGTTTCACGCCCTGTTTAATGGCAAAATCATTGGCTCCTTTTCCGCTCAGAAAAACATGGTTACTGTTGTGCATCACTTCTGTGGCCAGTTCTATCGGGTTTCTCACATTCCTAACCGCTGCCACAGCTCCTGCTGCCAGTGTTGAGCCATCCATGATCGCCGCATCCATTTCCTGTAAACCCTTTTTGGTAAATACAGAACCACGACCGGCATTGAACAACACATTATCTTCCAGCACCACGATGGCCGCTTTTACAGCGTTAACCGCTGTTCCTCCCTGCTCCAGCACTGCATAACTTACATCCAATGCCTCCTGTAACCCTTTCTGGTAAGCCTGTTCCAGCTCAGGGGTCATATCTTCCTTCAAAATAGTGCCCGCACCGCCGTGTACCACAATCGTGAAATTATCTGTCATAGCTAAACTTTAAAGCACCCGAAATTAGCCAATAAGAAAACGGAAAAAATCGAATTGTTTGGATGATTCGTTAGATAGGTTTTAAAGAAGAGGGGGAAATGGTGAATAGTCAGTAGTGAGTAGTGAGCAACTATTACTGACTACTCACCACTTAATATATCCTTTCTGTTTAAGGAAACTTATCATACCCCAGGCAATTCCGGCTGCAATAACTGCTCCCACCACCATCGTACCGAGCCCAACACCTGTGTTAGCTTTATTACCGTTTCCCGATTCAGCCGCTAATGCTTTATTGATTCTTTGCATACACTCCTGTATTTTTTTGTCAACAGCGGGTTTCTCTTCGCGTTTGGCTTTTTGGCTGAAAGTGTCGAGGAATGTAAGTGATACACGCAGATTGCCCTGTTCCTGAATGTGGGCCCATATGGCTTCTGTATCACCTGTTTCTACCAATTGCCAGAAAGCATTTTCTTTTTGTTTATACTGGCGGCTACGCTCTTCCCTTTCCCTGAAAGGTTGATCAATATCGGGATTACTTTTACTGATCTCATCAATTTTTGTGATCTCCTGTAACAGGTATTCATCATCTGTTCCTATGGGATC
>DPWF01000135.1:0-908 GCA_003526435.1 Chitinophagaceae bacterium
TTTGTTGTAAAAATTATCGCATTTATAAAAGAAAACGGCTGTTTCACTCAATACCACAAAACCATGTGCGAAACCGCGGGGTACAAAAAACTGGGTGCGACTGTCTTCACTTAATTCAACTGCAATATATTCTCCAAAAGTAGGAGCGTTTTTACGAAGGTCTACTGCAATATCTAACACTTTACCTTCTAACACACGAACAAGTTTTGCCTGGGCATGTGCTCCCTGCTGGAAATGCAAGCCTCTTAAAACACCTCGTTGTGATCGTGACTGATTGTCCTGTACAAAATCAATGTGCAAACCTGTTTGCTCGTAAAACCGTTTCTGATGAAAGCTCTCAAAAAAATAGCCTCTATTGTCACCATGTACGGTATCATGAACAATATAACAACCTTCCAGTTTTGTTTTTTCAATTTTCATGATCAGCGATTGGCATACATGGATTCATAATAATGTTGATAAGCACCTGATGTTACATGTTGTAACCACTCTTTATTTGCCAGGTACCAGTCGATGGTTTCAGACAAACCCTCTTCAAAAGTTACGCTTGGTTCCCAACCCAGCTCCGCTTTAATTTTACTGGCATCAATGGCATAACGGCGGTCGTGACCAGGTCTGTCTTTCACATAAGTAATCAGTTCTTCACTCTCACCCCTTTGTCTGCCCAGTTTCTCATCCATCAGTTTACACAGCAGTTTCACGAGATCAATGTTTTTCCACTCATTGAATCCACCGATATTATAAGTTCCTCCGGGTTTCCCCTTATGGAAAATCTGGTCAATGGCTCTTGCATGGTCTTTTACATAAAGCCAGTCGCGTGTATACAAACCATCACCATACACAGGTAAAGGTTTCTTTTCAATGATGTTATGAATAAACAAAGGGATTAACTTCTCCGGAAAATGATT
>DPWF01000135.1:959-1496 GCA_003526435.1 Chitinophagaceae bacterium
ATGATAAGCTCTTACAAAATGATCTGACGATGCCTTGCTGGCCGAGTACGGTGATCGTGGATCATAGGCTGTTGTTTCTGTAAAGAACCCTGTATCACCCAGACTTCCAAACACTTCATCGGTTGATATATGATAGAACAGGTGTTTACTATGATCTTCCGCCCAATATTTCTTTGCAATATTCAACAGGTTAACGGTGCCAATAATGTTTGTGTACACAAAATCGAGTGGAGAAACGATGGAACGATCTACATGTGATTCTGCTGCCAGATGAATAACATCTGTTATGGCATGCTCTGTAAATACCTTTTCGAGTTCATCTGTTTTCAGGATATCGGCCCTTACAAACTGATAGTTGGGTTTTGCTTCAATATCTTTCAGGTTTTCGAGATTACCTGCATAGGTTAAAGCATCGAGGTTAACGATGGTATACTCGGGGTATTGATGCACAAATAACCGAACCACATGTGATCCGATAAAACCCGCACCTCCTGTAATTAATATCTTCTTACTCATATAAAATCGCTGGAAACGCTG
>DPWF01000135.1:1501-10553 GCA_003526435.1 Chitinophagaceae bacterium
TAAAATGAGGGCATATAGACAGGTGACTGTTCATCATGCTTAACAGAAATTTTGCCTTCGGCCGAAATCTGAATAGTTTAGTCAATGATAATATGCCCTATTTATTATCTTTCAGCCACAAACGACTGCTATGAACCAACGTTATTATTCACTTGATGTATTCAGAGGTGCTACGGTTGCCCTGATGATACTGGTGAACAATCCCGGAAGCTGGGGGAATATTTATAGTCCCTTGAAACATGCCACCTGGCACGGCTGTACGCCCACCGATCTAGTATTTCCTTTTTTTCTCTTTGCAGTAGGTAATGCCATGGCATTTGTGATGCCACGTTTTGAGGCAGCAGGTGATGCTGTATTCTGGAAAAAAGTAATCAAAAGAACTTTGCTTATTTTTTCAATAGGTATTCTTTTACACTGGAGCCCGTTTGTAAAATGGGATGCTGATTCACTGGTTGCTAAAAGCCTCGACAATCTCCGGATATTCGGCGTATTGCAAAGAATTGCAGTTTGTTACTTTTTTGCTTCTGTAATTGTGTATTATGGAAAAACAAAAGGTGCTTTTGTAATTAGTGGTGTACTGTTATTACTTTATTGGTTTATTACAGTTTGGCTGGGAAAAGCCGGCGACCCGTTCAGTTTGCAAGGTTATTTCGGCATTTCAATTGATAAAGCCATATTGGGTGAAGCACATATGTACAAGGGCGAAGGCGTGGCTTTTGATCCGGAAGGCATCAGCAGCACCATGGCAGCGATAGTTCAGGTTGTTTTTGGTTTCCTCGCTGGTCAATATATCCAGCAGAAAGGAAAAACTTATGAAATGCTGGCCAACCTCATGATTGCAGGACTCGTTTTAATCTTTGCAGGATTTTGTTGGGATATGGTTTTTCCCATCAATAAAAAAATATGGACCAGCAGTTATGTGCTTTATACAACCGGCCTGGCCATGTTAACCATCAGCTTATTGATTTACCTCATTGAGTTCAGAGGCATTAAAGGCGCATGGAGCAGGTTTTTTGATGTATTTGGAAAGAATCCTCTGTTCATATTTGTACTCAGTGGTTTTCTTCCCAGACTACTTGCATTGATTCGTTTTAAAGATGGAGAAGAGCTTACCAGCCCTCTCTCCTGGTTCTGGAATCATATCTGCAAACCCATATCAGACGACCTCCGGAATGGCTCACTGCTATACGCATTGGTTATGATTGCCTTTTACTGGCTGATTGTATACTGGATGGATAAGAAGAAAATTTATGTGAAGGTGTAGACTATAGTCCATAGACCATAGTCGATAGTGGTTGAAATTACCTGTAAACACCTTTTTTAACCGACACTATGGACTATTGATTATGGACCATGGTCTGTCTATAGTCTTCTGATCAGTACCGCAGGATTACCCGCATAAATTCCAGGTTCTGTAATATCTTTTGTTACAACGGAACCTGCACCAATTACAGTATGACTGCAAATACTTACAGGTAAAATTGTGGCATTACTACCTATGCTTACATGATTCTCTATTGTTGTGGGTTTCCATTGTGTAGTATCACCACCGGCTGGTGTGCCGGAACTAAAAACGTCATTTACAAACATCACACCATGACCAATAAAACAATCGTTACCAATGGTAACCAATGAACAAATAAAACTGTGTGATTGTATTTTACATCGATCACCGATAATAGCATCTTTCTGAATTTCTACAAAAGGACCAATAAAACTATCATCACCAATTTTACATTCGTAAAGATTACAGGGTTCTACCAGCTTTACATTTTCTCCGAACTGCACATCCCTGATAGTTGATTGTATGGTATTGAATGAAGACATTGTAGTTTATTTCGGTTTCGCACTGGCATAAATATGCTCAATTAGCATGATACTTTCCAGGCTTTCTTCAGGACTGGTATAAAATTGATCTCCACTCTGCAAGGTACGAATCATCGATTGATATACTTTTTGCAAAGCTGAGCCGGGTTGATCAGGCTCTATCATCAAAGGTTTTGCTGTTTCTGCATATACAATAGCATCCAGGTAAGTACCGCCGATTTTGATGGTTCCTTTTTCAGCAAATAAAGTCAGAGAGCCTTCCATATTTTTTCTGAAACTGTTTACGGAGAATTGCAGGGTGCCGATCATGCCATTTTCAAATTGTAGCAATACCGCACCTTCATCGGCTTGTAATGCTGTATACTGATGATTTGCATTATGTGTTATTGCAGATACTTTTTCTACAGCACCAAAACACCAGTGTAACAGATCTATAAAATGACTGAACTGGGTAAATAAAACACCTCCATCCAGTTTTTCATTACCATGCCATGCATGATTTACATAGTAATTTTGATCGCGGTTCCAGAAGCAATTCACCTGTACACTGAATAATTTACCTAATTCGTTTTGCTGAATCGCTCTATACAGAGCCTCCACTGCCGGATTAAACCTGTTCTGCAACACCGTAAATAAATGTCGTTGATGTTTTTGGGCAGTCTCCATCATCCTCCGTGCATCGTTCACAGAGAGCGCCATTGGCTTCTCTACTAACACATGAAACCCATTTTCCAGTAAAGAAATGGTATGAGTTGCATGCAATCCATTTGGCGTACAAACAACTGCTACGTCTGCTGATGTATTTTGAATAAGCTGATCTAAAGAAGTGTAGAAGGGAACACCATATTGTAAAGCAGTATTTTTTGCCGTTATTTCATCTGTATCACAAACAGCTATCAGTTCACCAGATTCAGTTATAATGTCCAGATGGCGTTTTGCCACATGACCACAACCTAACAGTATATACCTGATCTTTTGCATATCAGGTAAAAATTTGTTCTGCTTTGAGAATACTTTCGGGTTTACCAACATCTACTAATACTGTGCCTGTATGGTCGTAACTTTTTATCTGGTAGTCTGCACATAAATCGAGGTACACATCTACCATTGAAAATTTGCCTTCACGGCTTATTAATCTGAGTAAGTCTGCATTGATAACATGAATACCACTAAAAGCCATCTGCCTGAGACCAGCGATTGTTGTTGAAATATTGAAAGGCTTTTCTTCTCCCGTATTTACATTACGCCATCCTTTCAGAGAACCTTCTGAATCAAATAAAAAATAACGGGATGTATTTCTGTCAGAAACAGCAAGTGTAGCCAGAGGTTTCATTTGTTGATGTTGGCGAATCATGGCGCCGAGATCAAGTTGCGTCAGTATATCGGCATTCATCATCACAAAATCTTCTTCGCCTTCAAAATAACCAGCCGCTTTTTTTAGCCCGCCTCCTGTTTCCAATACTTCCTGCGTCTCATCAGAAATGGTGATTTTGCTACCCCAGCCCTTGTTCTTTTCAATGGCTTCTACAATCTGGTCGGCGAAATGATGCACATTTACCAACAGTTCTTGAATACCAAATTGTTGCAGGTAACGAATATTTCTTTCCAGCAATGATTTTCCATTTACCAATGCCAATGCTTTGGGATGGTGATCGGTCCAGGGTTTTAGCCTGGTACCCAAACCTGCTGCCAGTATCATTGCTTTCATATACTTATTTTACCCAGTTCTCTTTATTGGTATGATGTAATACCGTTTTTACTTTGTATTTATTGCGTAAGTGTCTGGCAGTTTGTTCTGCCGCATACACGCTTCTGTGCTGCCCACCTGTACAGCCAAAATTGATCATCAGGTTGTTGAACCCCCGTTTGAGGTAATCTTCCACCGTAATATCAATCAGGTCCCACACACTGTTCAGGAACTCATTCATTTTTGTTCTTTGTTCCAGAAAATCCTGAACCGGCTTATGCTGCCCGCTTTGTTTTTTGTATTCATCAAACCTGCCCGGATTCAATATACCCCTCATATCAAAAACAAAACCCCCACCATTTTCACTATCATCAGGAGGTATTCCTTTCTTGTAACTGAAGCTGTTGATATGAATCACAAGGGGTGTTTGTTCGTTGGCCTGTTGTGGCTCAAACCGATGAATCATTTCATCTGTTACCACGAGTTTCAATACACGATCAAACTCCGGAGTGATGATACCAATGCGTTTATGTTCAATAAAAAATTTCAGGTTACGCAATGCCAGGGGAATACTGGCTAAAAAGTGAGCTTTTCTTTCAAACAAACCACGAAAGCCATAGGCACCCATTACCTGTAGCAAACGAATGAGTACATATCCATTGTACTGACTTACAAAAGTGATACGATCAACCGGCTCTTTTAACAACTGATCAATCTGATCCATGTAATACTCCAGCAGGCTATCCTTCCACTCTTCACTCAATTCTGCTTTTGCCTGCCATAACAATGAAGCAACATCATACTGTAAAGCCCCTTTCATTCCACCCTGAAAATCGATAAAACTCACTTCCCCGTTTTTTACAATAATATTCCTGCTCTGGAAATCACGGAACATGAAATACTTGTATTGTGTATGGGTGAGATAGGTACTTAATGCTTCAAAATCATCAAGCATCGCCTGTTTGTCATATGGTAACTGAAGGGTATCCAGAAAATAATATTTGAAATATAAGAGGTCACTCAGAATAGCCTGTTTACCAAATTCTTTTGCTGTAAGACAGAGATTATAGTCCAGACCCTTATCACCCACTATTTGTATGCGTGCCAGTGCTGCCAGACTTTTTTGAAAAAGCTGATAAGGTTGATCGGTATGACCCAATTCCTCCAGTTGATTCAATAAAGATGCTGTTCCCAGGTCCTCCTGTATATAAATGGTATTATCCTCATTTACACCCAATATCTCCGGTACAGGTAAACCGGCTTTCTTAAAATGCCGGCTGAACTGGATAAAGGTGTTGGTCTCTTTCCGGTTGAGGTTATAAGTTGCTATAAATGTATCATTGCCTGCATATAGCCTGAAATAAATCCTGTCACTTCCGCTCTGTGGCAGTTTTTCAATACGGTCTGCAGTTCTTTGCTGCACAGAAGAAAAAAGTTCACCAATGCCTTGTATAACGGCTTCCATGTTCATGCTGATTTGTGGCGAAAATAGAACTAAGTGGGGAATAGTCAATAGCATATAGTCGATAGTCAATGGCCCATAGCTCATGACATATTAACCATGGGCCATCGACTATGATCTTTTTCTCGACAGATAGTAAACGGGTAAACCTGTGAGGGTAATAAGTGTTCCTAAAACCGAATTGATCACAGGGCTTTGCCCTGATATGTAATTATTGATATCGTTATATAAAGTGGAGACAAGAAAAAAACCGGTGAATAAAACAAAAATCAAAGGAACAAGAGGATAGCCCCATACTTTATAGATCCTTGGTATTTCTTTCATCTTTTTCCGCAGTATAAATACACCCAATGCGCTCATGCCATAAAAGAACCATGTTACGAAAATGAGCATGTCTGTGAGCATANNATGATGGTCCAGATGGCATTTAACCACAAAGCATTACCCGGTGTATGATAGCGGGGTTGCACTTTTCCTGCCCAGGATAAGAGCCTGTTATTGATTCCCATAGCATAGGTTACCCTTGCTGTTGCGAGTATATTGGCATTGGTGGTGCCTAAAACAAATAACATCACCATAATGGTTATGGCAATACCCCCAACCGAACCCCAGGCTATTGTTGCCGCATCGGATGCAACAAATGAAGAAGCAGCCAATACACTAACCGGCATAAGATAAACAAAAGCAAGGTTAAGGAGCAGGTAAACAAGAATACAAAAACCAAGACCCAGGAGCAGGCTCGTTGGGATATTTTTCTGTGGATTTTTTATTTCACCTGCCACAAATGAAATATTGTTCCACCCATCATAGGCCCAGAAGGCACCTGATAATGCAGCCATAAACAACATTACGGTTTCCCATCCGGCAGCAGTTGTTGCAGGTGTTTGAGCAAAATGCCCCCATGAACCTTTACCAGAGAAAAAAATACTCCCAATTAAAACCAGTATGGCCAATGCTTTTAATGCAGTTAACAAACGTTGTAGCCTGCCACCATACTGTACACTTCTGTAACTGATATAAGTTAACAGCAATACCACCAATACCGTCAATAACTTTATACCAATTTGTTGTAACGGATAAAAACTACCTACAAGGGGAATATGCAAGGTCCAGGCTTGTTCTACAGACTCATCCAGTCTTGGTAATTCAATAAGGTAGTTGGTATACTGTGAAAACACATACGCAATAGAAGCATTACCGGCGGTATTGAATACGGCAAAAGCTGCCCAGCCATACAAAAAAGCAAATCCTTCTCCATACATTTTCTGAAAGAACACATATTGACCACCTGTTTCCGGGAACATGGCTGCTACTTCTGCATTGGATAAAGCGCCAAACAGCGTGATGATACCTGCTACAATCCATACGGCCAGTAATAAATAGGGCGATTGTAATTGTGCCGCCATTAAGGAAGGCTTCATAAAAATGCCTGAACCAATAACGCCACCTACTACGATGGCAATAGCAGTATTCCTGTTAAGCTGGCGGAGGAGAGTGGGCATGTTTAAAGATAAGTGATAAGGAACAAGAAACAAGCCTGCAGGAAGCAAGTAAAAAATTACGCAGTGAGATAATTAGCTACCGGCATCTCATCATAAGTTCTACCACCTAACTCACGGCCAGTTTTTTTCTTATTGACACCACCCCACTGTTTAAAAAAGAATGCTACCCCTTGTTCCTGGCATTGTTGACGTATATCCCATACCCACCATTCAGCCATGGGTCTTGCTTTTCTGCCACTTTCTCCACCAACAATCACCCAGTCAATATTATGAAGATAGAGACTACTAAGCGGGCCTATTAATGGCTCACAAGACAAAAACTTCACTTTTGCATTTGTATTGCGTAAATAATCAATCCGATTTACAACTCTTTCATCTTCAACAGATACTCCCATCCAAATATTGGGTGTCCATGTAAGTAAATGATGTAGTTCATGTAATCTGTCTGCCCGTTTTGTTAGCACCTGATAAGTATGCTGTGGCGTATCATTCATAACAGCAAATACTTGCTGAATAAATTCAACAGGTATTTCCGGATGAAACAAATCACTCATAGAATTTACAAATACAATTTTAGAGCCCTTCCAAGTATATGGAATATGTAATGCATCAGCATGAGTACGAACAGCAAAACCATCTTTGTATTTATCAATCCCCATTGCCTCTAATCTTTTTGTCATGACTTCTGCATAACAATATTTACACCCGGCTGATATTTTAGTGCAGCCGGTAGTGGGATTCCATGTCATCTCTGTCCATTCTATGCTAGATTGTGCCATTTACAACTTAAATTTAGGTTTTATGATATCATTTGCAATTTTAAAAGCGCTCTTATTATTTGTCGCCATCATGAAATGATACATTATTGAATTAGTGCTGTTTCGCAAAACAAAGGCTTCTGAAGCATATTTAAAAATTGTAAGCAACCGCTCCCTGTATAAATCGTTTATTTTTTGCACACAATTTGTTTCTTTTATAGCCATAGAAACAGAATCTCCGAATAAGTCTACAGTTTTTACTTCTTTGTAAAATCTACTTCTGATTTCATCTCTACTAATCCCAAGAAATTTTTCAAGTTTAACAAACCATTCATCCGGGATATTACCGTCATTATTTAGCAACCGATTAACACCAATGCCAGTTGGAACTAATATCCATAAATCAACCCCAAGATTCTTTAAGCATGAAATAGAGGTCCAATTCACAGACATTCCAAATGGATCAATAAAAGCAAGCACTCTTACATTGGTATGCTTCTTTAAAAAACTAGCCATACTATTAAGCTTTTGATTGCAATCCTCATTAACTATGAAATAATTTCTGTCAGAAAATTTACTTTCAATTTCTTCTTGTAGTAACTCTTTATTCGAATCACTTTTCTCAACAAAATAGTAAGTGTCGAACGTTTTTGGATAGTCTATTTCTAGTACTCGAATTGCCGCCCCTTTAATGATCTCTATTTCGTCTTTAACAATGCTCCCTGAGCCTGCAAATCCATCAAAATATAGCGTTTTAAATTGAGGGTATTTATTCATGATTGTTAGGTACGCTTTCGCATAATCAACAACAATTTCAATTTTCTGCCTTGTCCAATCTCCTCCAAAATAATTCATGATAAACTATTTTTTCATACAAGCTACATCAAGATTTTAAGTATTCCAACTTGTTATACTACACGAATCGACTACGGCGTATTTGAATGTACTCCTATATATTTTCAAGATAAAAAGAAATCTATTTCTTTAAAACAACTTCCCCTGCTCCCCAGGTCTTCTGAATTTGGTAGCATCTAACTGCCAACGCTCCGCGTTAAGTTTATAGAGTTTATTATATTTCACAAACTGCTGCTTCACCAGTTCTGCAATCGGACCTTCACCACGCATACGAACACCATAACGACTATCGTTCACCTGTCCGCCATGACCATTCTGTATCAGGTGCCATACTTTATCGGCACGGTCGGGGAAATTTTTATAGAGCCAGTCATGAAAGATCAGCTTGATGGCTCCGTTTAAACGGATAAAAGTATAAGCACTGAACACTGCTCCATTTTCACTTGCCGCTTTCATGATTCGCTGCATTTCATGTTCGTTGAGTCCGGGTATCATAGGACCTAACATTACACCCATTCGTACACCTGCTTCGCTCAGTTCTTTGATGACACGCAAACGTTGTTTGGCAGTAGTGGTTCTGGGTTCCATTACCCTGCGCAGGTCGTCATCAAACGAAGTAATGCTCACCAGGATACTTACCAGGTTCTTTTTTGCCATTTCCTGCAATACATCTTTATCACGGAGTATGCCTGCATTTTTAGTGATCATTCCTACAGGCTGATTAAACTCATTACACACTTCCAGCAACTGTCGCGTTAACCTGAATTTTTTCTCTGCCGGCTGGTAACAATCTGTATTACCACTCAGACTGATCGGCACCGGCTCCCAGTTTTTATGCATCAAAAATTTACGCAGCAACTGCGGTGCATTTTTTTTCACGATGATCTTTCTTTCAAAATCAAGTCCTGCACTATAACCCCAGTATTCATGCGCATTACGGGCATAACAATAAATACAGCCA
>DPWF01000057.1 GCA_003526435.1 Chitinophagaceae bacterium
TAATCATTTAGCATAGCTCATAGGGCCCGCCATTCGTGGCGGGCTTTTTATTTTTTAAGGAGTTGGGGGGAATTTGAGACTAAAAGTCGGAAAGCAGTAACTTTTGTAACTGAATCTCCCTATCCGTTCATTTCTGCAAATTTTTATCTACCCATCTTTCTGACTTCCGGTCTTCCGGTCTTCCGGTCTTTCGGTCTTTCGGTCTTTCCGACTCCCCCCGATTTTCACACCCTGTTAATAAACAAATGCTCCTATTCTTTTCAACTCTTTGTAAATTATGGAAACAAAACGGATCAGTATGAAGACCTTATCACAAACATGGTTTGCAGACGGTTATATTGATTTTGAATTGAAGAAATATACCCTGCTGGCTTATTTAAAAGAGATCAATCATTATTTCTGCCAGAACAAGTTATATCCGCAACTGGCCGATGTTATTTTTCATTACAACAATCTTATTGCCTTTAAAGAAAACAAACAATACCTGCAGGAGCAGTTTCCCAAAAAACTCACAGGTGTACAACTTGAAAAATTACAACTGCTTTACGAATCAATGGTAGAAGACGATGAACTGATGCAGGAACTGGAAGATATTATACACTATGCATCTTCCAACATGAAAAAAACCATTACCAGTGGAACGGAGATCTATGAGTTTGTTGAAAATAAAATCAGCATCGAGCCCATCGGCATCGTACCACTCGATCATAACGAAGGTTATTTTATGCTGTGTGAAGGTGCCTGCAGAAATACATGGGTTTATCAATACAGACTCAGCATTTTTGAAAAACACGATGAGAAATACAGGAGTATCAAAACCGAATTTGTAGATGTGTGGCAAAGAAGTATCGTGAACTCCTATCAGAATATCAAAGCAGAACTCATCCGCAACCGTTCAGATCTTCCTAATCCTGCCGTATACTCAGTAGAAACAGATCTCAGTATACCTCTTGAAGAAACACTGCTCCCCATCGCCAAAAGAAGTTTGGTGAGGTATATTACGACGATGATGCAGTAGAAGGAATGGATGTTAGAGATTAAGTGTTAAGTGCGCATAAAATAAAAACCGAACATTTTGTTCGGTTTTTATTTTATGAAGTGTTCTACCTAATACTTAATGTCTAACATCTTAATATCCCAGCCCCATGTCTTTTCCTTTCATGGTTGCAGGTACTCCATCTGTAATCCATTTGGCGGGCTTATCGCCTTTGAGCAGGTAATCGAAGAATTGCCGCTCGCGGATCTGAATGTCTTTTCTGTTTCTTCTTTCTACCAGGTTATGGGCCTCATTGTTATAATTCAGCATCCATACTTTTTTACCCAGTCTGCGCATGGCCGTATAATATTCAATGCCCTGGTACCAGGGTACTGCATCATCAGCATCATTCGCCATAATAACCAATGGTGTGGTTACTTTGGGTAAATGAAACAAAGGTGAATTTTCAATATACAGGTTCGGTTTCTCCCACAAGGTTGCACCAATACGACTCTGTGTTTTCTCATACTGAAACTGTCTGTTCAAACCTGTTCCCCAACGGATTCCACCATAAGCGCTTGTCATGTTTACTACCGGTGCACCTGCCCATGCTGCTGCATACAATTTGGTTCTGGTAATAAGGTGTGCAATCTGGTAACCACCCCAGCTTTGCCCCTGTAAACCCAATTTGGTACTGTCTACATAACCCTGTTTTACCACAGCCCTTGTACCACTGAGTATATAATCATATGCGCCTTGTCCGGGATATCCTTTTTTATACCAGATATCGGGTACAAACACCACATAACCACGGCTCACAAAAAATGAAATATTTAATCTTGATGGTGTTGGTGATGGTGCATTATAACCATACAAACCCTGACTGCTTCTCTCATAAAAATACACGATCATCGGGTATTTCTTTTTAGGATCAAAATCTTCAGGCTTGTACACAATACCTTCTGCTTCTTTTCCTGTATATGCTTTCCACTTAAAGAGCTCAGCCGTTCCCCAATTGTAACCGGCCTGCTGAGGATTTGTATTCGATAATTGTCTTGCCGAACCATCCAGCGATTGTACATATAAGTTGGGTGACTGCTGGTAGGTTTCTTTTGTATATGACAACACATTGGCATCTTTCGCTTTCTGAATGGCAGGACTCACCGATGTTTTCTCTTTAAATACCTGTTTGAATTCTTTATTAAAAAGATTCAGGGTAGCAAGACCAGCACTTTTATCACGCTCATCAAATAAACGAAGCAATAATGTTTGACCAGCTTTGATAAAACGTTCTTCCTGATCCGTATTTACATAACGGTAAGTAGTTTTATCCTTACGCCCGGTTGTAAGACATACGGATGCTGCTTTTCCTTCCGGATCCACCTGCCAGATATCATAACGGTCGTACACATAAACATACTGATCGCCTTCCGACCATTTTACGATACCATATGCATTGGGGTCATCAGGCACATCGTTTTCTTCATCCCCCAAAGCTACTTTGATGTCTTTGGCAACCTGGTACAATTGCTGTGTGCCATTGTTGTACACAAAATATTGTTGCTTTTGCTCATCGAAGAACAACAGGTATTTACCAGTGTAAGATGGCTGCAGGTTCCCTCCTTTCAGGTCTTTTCTGATGATTTCTGCGGCACCAGATGTTGGATTTAATTTATACACATCATTCAAACTAAAACCCTGCCATTGAGTGGCTACACGTTTACCATAATCAGATACCCCATAAAACACATTACCATCGCCTTCCTGCGTTGGAACAACAGTGCGCAGTTTTTCATTGGCCAGTTGAACCACCTGATTGGTACTCATATCATAATAAGCAGTGTAACTTCTTCTCAGCTCATTATTCATGTTACGTAACTGAACAGGCTGAACATAATCATCGTTATAATGCCATACATCCACACTTACCCTGTCTATTTCAGGAACAGTGGTATCACGAACCGGCCAGATAGGTAATGTACCGAGGAAGAGCCTGTTACCCGATTTACTAAACAAAATACTGCCGGGGTTATCGCTGATGGTCCAGTTAACTGGTAAGCCTTTGGTTTTGTTATCGGCGAGTAAGCGGGCACTGTCCATACCATCTTTGTGATAATACAGTTTATAGAATTTTTGCAAAGCCTTACTGCTGCTATCTCTTTCTGCCACAAATGCCACTTGTGTTCCGGCTTCATCCATACGGAAACTTTTGGCTTCATTAAAGCGTTTGAAAATAGTAGTGATTGTATTGTTATTCAGGTTCAGTTTCGTAACTGATGCTACAGATGATTCATCACTGTTCTTACGCGTGGTCTCCATGAGAAGAACACTACCTGTTTTATTAAAGAAATAATCTTTCACCAATACAAACCTGCGTTCCTCACCAGTCAGCAGATT
>DPWF01000028.1:0-2256 GCA_003526435.1 Chitinophagaceae bacterium
AATCATCTGGTCTGTGCCGTTGCTTTTACTTACCTGTTGAATTTTATGTGAAATATCTGACACCTGTTCTGAGGGTACAATGAAACCATTGTTATGCTTCTGCAGAAAAGTCTGAATATGTTTCATTTCAGCCAGATCGAAAAGCGATGAGAGTTTACCATTGGGATTGAAGTGAATGGTGATAGCCTGTACTTTTCTTTTACTTTTTGCTGAGAAGTACATGGGATCACTTTTGAATACATGTGGCTGGTTGGCGCCGAGATAATAGATTTCGTTGGGACCAAAAGGGTACATGTTATTGTCTACTACCAGTGTACCTTCTCCCTTCTGGATCCAGGTAAGCTGAATTTCATCATGCCTGTGCAGGTGCGGATAGAAATAGGGTAGCAGGTCGTGCTGCACAATAATGTTCTTGTCGCCAGGAACAGGTATGGTAAATTGTAAGACTTTCATCGATGGGGGGTTTATGTAGGTCCAGGTCCTCTCCAGACAATAATAACCGATATTATCTCTTGTAAAGGGACTGGTACCATTAGACAGTTAAGATATTAGATATGCTGCGTGATTTTCACATTTAAGAAACTTGAATTTGTAAGGCAGTTTTAAATCCTTCAACAAAAAGATCATTTGAACCTTCGGCGTTGAAAGCAATACCAGTATATTTAGTGTCAAAATAACGCTTATTTTTTCCTATATTTGGGAAAAACGGGCCGTTGTGAAAAATGGGCCATGGAAAGAATGTTGAAAGAACGGCGTGCCAGTCTTGTTAGACATGAGTTTTTACCGGGAACCCTTGCTCCCGCTTGATTTCGGAGGGATACGGAGGCGGTGGAAAATGGAAACAGCAGGCGTCGTTCATGAAAACTACAAGTGATATGGATGTAACAGGTTAAATTATTGGGTGAGAGCTTGCAATAGCAGATAAGATGACGTAATGAACTCATCCCGGATCCATTGGCTGATCAAGAATAGTAGATGGCCATTTTGAATATATCAGATGAGTGAACGATGAAAGAAGAGGTAGATATCTAATAAAAGTAACCTGGTTGTTGATTATATTAGTACCAGTTTGGCTACAGTATAATCAACCAAAAGAAAAGAGATAATAACCCTATTGGTACAAGACATTTTAAAAACAGTTAAAATCGGTATAGAATTTATTAATACAGAAAAACAGGTCCCCCCAAGTTCCTGTTAGTTTTGCTCTCATAAATTATTCAGTATGGCTAACATAACATGGAAAGGTGTTTATCCGGCACTACTTACTCCATTCAAAGCGGATGACTCTGTAGATTTCGAAGTGTATAAAACGAATCTGCAGGCCCAGATGGATGCGGGTGTAGATGGTATCATTCTCGGCGGTTCTTTGGGTGAGGCAAGCTCTTTATCGAATGAAGAGAAAAGAGATTTGTTATTCTATTCAAAGGAGATCGTACCAAAAGATTTTCCAGTGATCATCAACATTGCAGAGCAAACCACCAAAGCTGCTATACAGCTTGCGCAGGATTCTGAGAAAAATGGTGCAGACGGTCTGATGTTATTGCCTCCTATGCGTTATAACGCAGACAGCAAAGAAACGCTTGAGTATTTTAAAGCCGTAGCCACTGCCACATCGTTACCAATCATGATTTATAATAACCCTGTTGATTATAAAATCATGGTAACGCTCGATATGTTTGAAGCCATGGTGCCCTATAAAAATATCCAGGCAGTAAAAGAATCAACACGAGATGTGTCGAATGTAATACGTATGCATAACCGTTTTGGTGACCGTTTCAGCGTTCTTACAGGTGTTGATCCGCTGGCCATGGAAAGTTTATGCATTGGAGCCGATGGATGGGTAGCCGGACTGGTTGACGCATTTCCTGCGGAAACCGTTGCTATCTATCGCCTTGTAAAAGCTGGTATGATTGATGAGGCATTGAAAATTTATCGTTGGTTCCTGCCTGTACTTGAGCTGGATATTCATCCGAAACTTGTACAGTATATTAAACTGGCCGCACAACATACCGGTATTGGTACCGCACATGTTAGAGCACCTCGTTTACCATTGGAAGGCGAAGAGTTAAAGGCGGTAACCGCTGTTATTGAAAAAGCATTGGCAACACGTCCCGTATTGCCAGATTATTTGAACCTGAAACATAAGAAGGATGCTGCATGGGCATAATGTAATCGGATTTGATACAACAAAAAAAGGGGCTGAAACATTTCAATCGTTCAGCACCCTTCAGGGAACAGTTCTTCCTGAATTATTTC
>DPWF01000028.1:2332-33071 GCA_003526435.1 Chitinophagaceae bacterium
CTGCTTTTTTGGAAGCCATCGCTGAAGAAATTTTACTGATTGGCGATGCTCTGCTCGAACGAACCCATCTTGAAACAGGATTACCCCTGGCAAGGTTAACAGGTGAGAGAGACAGAACCATGAACCAGTTAAAGCTTTTTGCAGCTTTACTCAGAGAAGGTTCATGGGCCGATGCTGTTATAGATACGGCTTTACCCGATCGTAAACCTTTGCCACGATCAGATTTACGCAGGTTGCTGCAACCTGTTGGTCCGGTTGTGGTCTTTGCCGCGAGTAATTTTCCGTTTGCTTTTTCTACTGCCGGTGGAGATACGGCGTCTGCATTAGCTGCGGGTTGTCCCGTACTTGTAAAGGCGCATAGTTCACATGCGGGCACCAATGAACTGATGGCATCAGCCATACAGGCTGCTGCAAAAAAAACAGGTATGCCCGATGGTGTATTTTCATCACTCAATGGTGAAGGGGCAACCTTAGGTCAGAAGCTGGCCATGGAACCTTCCATAAAAGCCATTGGATTTACCGGCTCATACCGTGCCGGTATGGCATTGTATGCAACGGTAACACAGAAAAGAAAAGAACCAATACCATTGTATGCTGAAATGAGCAGCATCAATCCCGTGGTACTTTTACCGGAAACACTTGCAGCCAGAACAAGCGAAACGGCTGCGGCTATTGCAGGATCAATGACGCTTGGTGTAGGCCAGTTTTGTACAAATCCTGGTTTATTGTTTGTGATTAAATCACGCACTACAGATGCTTTCACCGAATCACTTGTAGCTGCACTGTCTAATGCAGCAGCAGGTACCATGCTGAACCAGGCCATCTGCAAAAGTTATTACAACGATCGTAGTAAAACGGCACAGGCAAAAGGAGTGAAACAATTATATTCCGGAGAAGATCTGTCTTCATCTTATAAAGCAAGCCCTGCATTATTATCTGTATCAGCAACTGATTTTATGGCAGATACATCTTTGCAGGATGAGGTTTTTGGTCCCTGTTCCATGCTGGTGGTGTGTGATGATAAAGCACAACTGGATGCTGCCCTGAAAACCCTGCATGGACAATTAACCGGTTCTGTATTCGGTAACACCGAAGAATTAACCACATATACTTCAACGATCGATATTTTGCAGCAGAAGGTTGGACGACTCATCTTCAACAATGTTCCAACGGGTGTGGAAGTTTGTCATGCCATGGTGCATGGAGGTCCTTTCCCGTCAACAACAGATGCAAGAACAACTTCTGTTGGAACCGAGGCGATCAGGAGATTTGTTCGACCTGTTTGTTACCAGGACTGTCCGCAAAATCTGTTGCCTTTATACCTGCAGGATAAAAATGAAGCAGGTATTATGCGTAAAGTAAACGGCACATATACCAGGGAACCGATTGTTTAGTTTTTGAATTTGATTATTATCAGATGGCACATAAAAAATTTTTCTGCATAGATGCGCATACCTGTGGTAACCCGGTTCGTCTGGTAGCAGGTGGCGGTCCATTACTGGAAGGAAATTCCATGATGGAAAAAAGATTGCATTTTCTGGCTCAATATGACTGGATCAGAAAAGGATTGATGTTTGAGCCAAGAGGGCATGACATGATGAGTGGAAGTATTCTCTATCCGCCACATGATCCGCAAAATGATATTGGCGTATTGTTTATTGAAACCAGTGGCTGTTTACCCATGTGTGGTCACGGAACCATTGGTACCATTACAATTGCCATTGAAGAAGGATTGGTTATTCCGAAACAACCCGGTCAGCTACGAATTGAAACACCCGCAGGTTTAGTACTCATTGAATACAAACAAGAAGGGAAAAAAGTAAAGTCGGTAAAATTAACCAATGTTCCTGCCTTCCTGTATGCTGCTGATCTTGAAGTGGAATGCCCTGATCTGGGTACGATTAAAGTGGATGTGGCTTATGGTGGGAATTTTTATGCCATTGTAGATCCGCAGACCAATTTCGCGGGTATTGAGAATCATACCGCCGACCAACTGATTTCCTGGAGCCGTGTTTGCAGGCAAAGACTCAATGAAAAATATTCTTTTATCCACCCTGAAAATGAAAATATCAAGGGGTTAAGTCATTTGTTGTGGACGGGTAAAACATTATCGCCATCATCTACTGCAAGAAACGCTGTTTTTTATGGAGACAAAGCTATTGATCGCTCTCCCTGTGGAACAGGAACTTCTGCAAGAATGGCGCAATGGTATGCTAAAGGAAAGCTGAAGAAGGGAGATGAGTTTATACATGAAAGTATTATCGGCTCAACATTCACGGGAAGAATTGAAGCAGAAACAACTGTAAATGGTCAACCTGCTATTGTTCCCAGTATCGAAGGCTGGGCCATTGTTACTGGATACAACACGATTATTATAGACGATGAAGACCCATACGCACATGGGTTTCAGGTTATCTGATTCTTGAATTGATAGATGTATGAAAGTAGTTATTATTGGTGGAGGTATTATTGGATTAAGTTCGGCTTACTATCTCGTACAGGAAGGATGGGATGTGACTATTGTTGATAAAACAGATCTTACCGATAGCTGTTCTTATGGTAATCTGGGTATGATTGTGCCAAGTCACTTCGTGCCATTGGCTGCACCAGGTATTGTGGCACAAGGTATTCGCTGGATGTTTAATTCAAAGAGCCCCTTTTATGTGAAACCTTCACTGAGTGGACAGTTGATTAACTGGGGATTGAAATTCATTAAATCTGCGAACGAAACAAACGTAAAAAAATCGGCCAGACCACTCACAGATATTAATCTGCTGAGTAAGAAATTATATGAGGACCTGAGCAGTCAGCCAGGTTTTGATTTCGCTTTTGAGAAAAAGGGAATCATTATGTATTACAAAACGGAGAAAGTAGGGGAAGAAGAAATTCATATGGCTGAAACGGCCAGGGGTATGGGGCTCGATGTAGAAGCGCTTTCGGCAGAACAGGCACAGGCACTCGAACCGCATGTAAAACTGGATGTGCTGGGAGCCGTACACTATCGTTGTGATGCACATCTCTATCCAAATAAACTGAATGAACAACTCATTCAGTACCTGAAACAGAAGGGTGTTCGTTTTGTAACAGGTAAACCGGTTAAACAGATCAACAGTAAAGCCAATAAAATTATTTCAGTACAGGTGGGCGAACAGTTGATAGGTGGAGATGTATTTGTAATGGCCGCCGGTTCATGGATGCCGGCTTTATTACAAATGGCAGGCTTGCAATTGCCATTGATGCCAGGTAAAGGATATTCTTTTACGCATAAGAATACAACTAACAAGTTACAGGTGCCATCTATTTTATGTGAAGCCCGTGTAGCTATTACACCCATGGGCAATGATTTACGTTTTGGTGGTACCATGGAAATTGCACCGATCAATGATCGTATTAATATGAATCGTGTTCAGGGTATTGTAGAATCGGTACCTGCTTACTTACCTGGACTTTCCATTGAAATGCCCAGACGGGAAGAAGTATGGTATGGTTTCAGACCCTGTTCGCCTGATGGGTTGCCCTATATTGGTTATGGTGTTAAATACGATAACATGTTGTATGCGGGCGGTCATGCCATGATGGGGTTAAGCCTTGGACCGGCAACCGGCAAACTGATAGCCGAACTTGCTTTACAAAAACCAACAACGATTGATATAAAAGCATTTGATCCAACAAGGTTCGATTAATTGTCAACACCCAAAACAGCTATATGAAAAAACACACCTACTCTTTTTTGTTGTTGCTGACTGTAAGCACTGCATGTACAGTGATGCAGGAAGCTACAGCCCAGGTATCAAAAGAAGCATATGTTCCATGTCAGGAAATGCCATCACTGATACAGGGCTTTGCAACAGATAACAGAACATTAAACAGGTTTTATACACCCGCAGTCAACAGAGGAGGTGGTGGAGGTTTTGGTGGTGGCGGTGATGCTGCAGTGGGTTCTCCCGAAAGAAACCAGCGCTTACAGCAACTGGTAAAAGATTACCAGAAAAAACTGGCAGCGGTAAACTTTAAAGGACTTTCACAGGAGTGTAAAGTAGATTATATTCTTTTCAAAAGAGATCTTGAAGACAGGGCCCAGCAATTACAGACTGAAGAAGCCGAGGTAAAAAAGATTATCAAATGGATGCCTTTTGCCGGTAAAATTTATGCGCTGGAACAAAGCCGTCGCAGGGGCCATCAACCTAATGGTGAGCTAGTAGCGAAAGAGTGGGCTGCTATTATTATCGAAATAAAAGACCTGCAAGCCAAACTAAAAGCAGAAAAAGTAATTGATCCTGAATCTGTTTTTACAGCAGGTGAATTAATCAACAATATTAAAACCGCCGCGCTAAGTGTATATGAATTTTACAATGGTTACGACCCGATGTTCACCTGGTGGGTACCTACGGTTCATAAATCATTGGATGAAGCCTTGACTGCCTATGCTAATGTATGGAAAAGCAAGGCCAGCAGTGGTTTAACGGCTACGGATAATAGCGGCATTGTAGGTGTACAGGCAGGCAGAGACAACCTCGTGAAACAATTACAACGCGAAATGATTCCTTATACACCAGAGGAATTGATTGATATTGCCAATAAAGAATTTGCATGGTGCGACGCAGAGATGTTGAAAGCTGCCAAGGAAATGGGTTTTGGTAATGATTGGAAAGCAGCACAGGAAAAAGTGAAAAATATGTATGTGCCTGCAGGTAAACAACCTGAAGCCATTCTGAAACTGTACACTGAATCAATTGATTTTCTTAAAAAGAATAACCTCATTACCATTCCACCACTGGCAGAAGAAACATGGGGTATGATGATGATGTCTCCTGAACGTCAGTTGGTGAACCCCTTCTTTTTGGGTGGGTCTGATATCATTATTTCTTATCCTACCAATACCATGGCATATGAAGACAGAATGATGAGTATGCGTGGTAATAACCCTCATTTTTCAAAAGCAACTGTACACCATGAGTTGATTGCGGGTCACAACCTGCAGCAGTTTATGAATTCACGTAACAGAACCTATCGCAATTTCGGAACACCTTTCTGGACTGAAGGATGGGCACTTTACTGGGAGCTGATTTTATGGGATATGCAATTTGCCAAAACACCGGAAGACAGAATCGGTATGTTGTTCTGGCATATGCACCGTTGCGCAAGAATTATTTTCTCTCTGAATTATCATATGGGTAAATGGACACCTCAACAGTGTATTGATTTTCTTGTTGACCGCGTAGGTCATGAACGCGCCAATGCAGAAGGTGAAGTGCGTCGTTCATTTACCGGAAGATATCCGCCATTGTATCAACTGGCTTATTTAACAGGTGGCCGTCAATTCTATGCATTGAAAAAAGAGCTGGTAGACAGTGGTAAAATGTCTTACAAACAGTACCATGATGCAGTGATCACCATGAATGCCATGCCTGTTGAAATGGTGAGGGCTATTCTTACCGGTCAGCCATTAACGGAAGATTTTAAAACAAACTGGAGATTTTATAACGAAAAATAACAGTCAACGCCTGTTATTCACTTAATCTCTATTTTATGAAAGCAAAATCTTTCATCAGGCAGTGTATTGCCCTTAGCCTGATACTGACAACCTGTTTTGCAGAAGCACAACAGGTAACAACTTCAAATGCAGAAGCAGCGGAACTGTTGATCAGTAAATCCGGCGAACATGCTATCCGCATTACGTTAAAACCCGTTTCTTACACTAAACCATTGCCACTTAACCCGGCGCTGGTAAGCAATGCATCGTCAGACCCTGTTTTGAAACTTCGTTCCGTTGAAAAGGAAGTTCATCAGACAATTGGCAAATTACAAGTCAGTATAACGGCAAATCCTTTAACGGTAAAAGTTTTTAACCGGCAACAGCAACTTATTCAGCAACTCGTGTTTCAGAAAAATGGCTGGATAGCTTTTGATTTGAAAGGAAAAGAAAAAGTATTGGGGATGGGTGAAGGTGGTCCCAAACCGGTACGTGGTGTAAACTGGAGAAACAGTATTGTTCAATTCGATCGGCGTGGTTCAATGGATAGTATGCAACCACGCTGGCAGGGCGATGCCTATGGTTCAAGAAATCCGGTGGCTACGTTATTAGGTACCAGTGGGTGGGGGCTTTTTGTGGCAACACCATGGGTGCTTGTTGATATGCGCGCAACTGATAAAGGCTATTTTATTCCTTATAAACCACCAGTAACCGCGGGTCAGTCGCAAACGCAGCGTAACCAGGGTCAAAATTTAGGAAAAGGGTTGCCGCCGGTAAGTGAAATGGTGGATGGACTGTATGATGTATTTGTATTCGATGCAACAGATCCAACGGTAATGATGCAACAGTATACGGCTATTACCGGCCCTGCAGTTATGCCACCTAAATGGGCATTGGGTTACATGCAGTCGCACCGTACTTTGCAGGATGATTACCAGATGACATCTATTGTAGATACTTTTCGGATGAAGAAAATTCCAATTGATGCAGTGATTTACCTCGGAACCGGATTTACACCAAGAGGATGGAATAAAATGCAACCATCATTTGAATTCAATCCTGAAGTATTTAAGCGCGATCCAAAAACAGTGATAGATGCTTTTCATCAGCATAAAACAAAACTGGTATTGCATATGGTTCCCTGGGATCGTGATGAGTTACCCACTTTATACGGATCAATTCCTGCCAAAAAAGAGGAATCCACCACTTCACTCTCACATATAGCCAATTATTGGAAACAACATGAGGGCCTCGTAAAAATGGGCGTTGATGCTTTCTGGCCCGATGAAGGAGACTGGTTCAATTTGCATGAACGCATAAAACGCCATCAGTTGTATTATCAGGGACATTTATCAGCCAATCCCAAACTGCGCCCCTGGAGTCTTCATCGTAATGGTTATCCGGGTATTGCGCAATGGGGTGGCTGGGTATGGTCGGGCGATACGGAATCATCATGGAAAACACTGGAGGCGCAGATAGCAGTGGGTATTAATTATTCACTTAGCATTGCACCTTTCTGGGGTTCTGATATTGGTGGATTTTATCCGGCAGAAGATTATAGTGGTGAAATGTATGCACGCTGGCACCAGTTTGCTGCATTCAACGCATCGTTCCGTTCACATGGAAGAACATGGTGGTTACATCTTCCATGGGGTTGGGGCCTAAGTAGTATGGGGCCAAAAGAAAACAGAAATAATCCGCCGGAATCAGCACTCAATGATCCAACTATTGAACCTGTTATTAAACAGTACAATGAATTGCGTTACCAGCTAATGCCATACACATACACACTTGCATGGGAGGCAAGAACAAAAGGACTTCCCATGATGCGTGCATTGTGGCTGCACTATCCGAAAGACAGTACAGCAGCGGGTATTGGTGATCAGTTTTTGTGGGGAAAGGAAATGATGGTGGCACCGGTATATGAGAAACAGGCAAAAACAAGATCTGTTTACCTGCCGGAAGGTATTTGGTACGACTGGTGGACAAATGAAAAAACAAATGGGGGAAGAAGGGTAATCAAACAGATTGATCTTTCCATCATGCCCTTGTATATAAAGGCAGGCGCTATTATTCCGGTTGATACAGTGAAGCAATATGTAGATGAAAAAACAACTGCCCCACTCCGTTTAAAAATTTATACCGGAGCCGATGGCGCATTTGTTTTGTATGAAGATGATGGTGTGAGCCAGGATTATTTGACAGGGAAATCAAGAACCATTGCTTTTAACTGGAACAATAAAACGGAAACACTTACTATTGACCCTATAATTAAACCGGGAGGATTGAAACACGAGCCCAGGACATTTATGGTAGAGTGGGTTGCTGAAGGGAAAGTGAAGCTCGTAAAATTCAATGCTGCAAAACAGCAGATCAAATTATAATGATTGTAACTTCCTTCTCTAAATACCACAACTGATGTTCAGGCAAAGATGGATTTTGGTCATATCCTGTTTAGCTGTAACAATAGTTCTGTTTCAGTTTTGTACGCAGGAAAAAAAGATGGTGCAGCAAGACCCGAGAGGAATGGGTTATGCCGGCTCGTCATCCTGTATCAGTTGTCATGCCAATATTGTTGATGCATATGCACAAACAGCGCATAGCCGAACTACTACACCTGCCAGTGCAGAAAATATTGCGGGTAGCTTTCACGCAGACAGTAACCGCTTTCATTACAAGACAGATCTGGAAGTGGTGATGGAAGCAAGGGAGGGAAGATTTTTTCAGACAGCGTATGAAGCTGGTCAGCAAAAAACCTCAGTTCCTTTTGATATTGTAATTGGTTCCGGAAGAAAGGCACAAACATTTTTGTATTGGCAGGATAGTAATGCCTACCAGTTGCCCGTTACTTATTCTGTTATTGGTAAATGTTGGGTAAACAGCCCGAATTATCCGACAGATCGGGTTCGTTTCGATCGCGTAATTCCGATTGGCTGTTTTGAATGTCATGCATCATTTGTAGAACGTACCGGTATGCGTGAAGAAAAAGGATATCGTGTTGATCAGTTAAATAAGAACTCGGTTATTTATGGTATTGATTGTGAAAGATGTCATGGCCCAGCCGCCGCACATGTGGCATACCAGCAGGAGCATCCGGCAGAAAAACTGGCTAAATATATTCTTACCTATAAAAATCTTACCAACACACAAAAGATAGAGAATTGTGCCACCTGCCATTCCGGTTTGCGTGAACCTATTCGTTCTCCTTTTCTGTTTAAACCGGGTAACCTGCTGAAAGATTTTTATCGACCCGATACCGTTAAACAAGCACCTGCTACATTAGATGTGCATGGCAATCAGTATCAGTTATTGATGGCAAGTAAATGTTTTAAAGGAGCAGTAGAAACTATGTCATGTGGTACCTGTCACGACCCACATAAGGCAGAGAGGAACGATATGAAAGTTTTTTCAACCCGTTGTATGAGTTGTCATCAGCAAAATAGTGAACAGTTCTGTAAGATGGCGCCCAAACTAGGGGCCACCATCGTTAATAATTGTATAGATTGTCATATGCCGGCAACAGCATCAAAACTCATTAGCCTTAAAACAGAACAGGCTGGCACTATTGCCAACCTGGTTCGTTCGCACCTGATCGGGAAATATCCCAACGCAACGGCGCAATATTTAAAAAGTGTGAGGGATTAGGTTTTCATAGCCTTATTACTATCTCCCTGCTGGTTCTTTTTTTCTTACTAAATAGTACACCGGAATACCAAGTAAAGTAATGATCAACCCGGGCCAGGTAAATGCAGGTTTGAAAATAATTAAGAGAATACAGAAACTAAGACCCATTAAAATATAAATCAATGGTAACAAGGGGTATCCGAATGCTTTATAAGGTCTTTCTGCATCGGGTCTTTTCTTCCTCAAAATAAAAATGCCGGCGATGGTAAGCATATAAAAACCTACTACCACAAAAGAGATCATATCGAGCAGTTGACCATATTTTCCACTCAGACTCCAGGCGCAGGCAACAATACATTGAAGCCATAATGCATAAGCAGGTACATTGTTCTGGTTAAGAGAACCTGCTTTGGCAAAAAAGAGTTTGTCTTTTGCCATGGTATAATAAACCCTTGCACCGGCGAGTATGATTCCATTGTTACAGCCGAATGTGGAGATCATAATCATGATAGCAATGATGATGGTTCCTGCTTCACCAAAAATGACATTGGCAGCAGAAACACCCACACGGTCTTTTTCTGCATAAGCAATTTCCTGTAGTGGTAATAATGCGGTATAAGTAATATTGGTTAAGAAATAAATAACGGTAACAATCAGTGTACCGAGAAAAAGGCTGAGACCGATGTTTCTTTGCGGGTTACGGATCTCACCCGCAATAAAAGTAACATTGTTCCATGAGTCGCTGCTGAATATGGAGCCTACCATCGATGCAGCAATGGCGCCCACAGCAGCGAACGTGGTATAAGTTCCCAGGCTGCCATCGGTATTCATCGGTTTTAATTCCCACGCATTGCTCCAGTTCAGGTTCCATATATCTGATTTAAAGGCAAGCAGACCGAATAAAATCAAACCAAATAAACTCAGTAGTTTGGTAATGGTAAAAACAGTCTGTATACGTTTACCACTCTGTATGCCCCTAGTATTAATAAAAGTGAGTACAATAATTACAAGCAATGAGAGTAATTGGGCACGTGTAATACTGAGAAACCCGCTTTTGAGTACGATAATATCTTCACTGAAATAGGGAAACAGATAAGCGGTGAATTTGGCAAAAGCCACAGCCACTGCGGCAATAGTGGCAGTTTGTATGACCGAGAAAAAGCTCCATCCGAATAAAAATGCTACCAGTGGGTTGTATGCCTCTTTCAGATACACATATTGTCCGCCGGCTTTGGGAAACATGGCACTCAGTTCACCATAACTTAAGGCAGCGGCAACGGTCATGAAGCCGGTAATTACCCATACGGCCATGAGCCAGCCGGTACTTCCCACATTCCGGGTAATATCGGCACTAACAATAAATATACCTGATCCGATCATGGAACCGGCCACGATCATGGTAGCATCTAACAGTTTAAGGGAGGGTTTGAAT
Organism: Chitinophagaceae bacterium; assembly: GCA_003526435.1. Lineage (GTDB taxonomy): Bacteria > Bacteroidota > Bacteroidia > Chitinophagales > Chitinophagaceae > Sediminibacterium. Next base: position 12,862 of record DPWF01000028.1, read on the forward strand.
TGTGTGGTGTTGCTCATAATGGGTTTGACTGGTGAATGAGTGTTATGAAATTTTTATTCAATAGGTACTTTTCGGTAATTGTTGATGCCATTACCGGCTAATCCTGTTATTACGGATTTACTAAAGTTATCTGTTCATCTATTTATCTCTCTATGCAGATATAAACCAGATATTCTTTTTAATTATCCTGTTTAAAATATCTGAAAATCTCTGTAAGAATCTGACAAAATTTAAGTGTAAAAATGACACAACACCTTAATAATGAATGCTTTTAGAGGATTGCATTTTAAACTGGTTAAAATACGTTTAGTATTAGTTAAAATATTAGCCGGAAGCGTAAAACATAAAAAATACTTTTAAGTGTCATTTTGACCTTTAATAAAACGCTTGCATTATGAAAAATCTACTTGGATGTTTTCTGCTTCTTTCGATGCTGCTTGTAAATGCAGCAAATGCCCGTTGGGGAAGCCCTCCCAAAACTGTAACGGGTGTTGTTACGGATGCCTCTTCAGGTACTCCGCTTCAGGGTGCCACTGTAACGGTAAAAAATACAACAACTGCAACCAGTTCTGATGCAGATGGTAAATTCAGTATTACTGTTCCCTCCGACGACGCTGTAGTAGATATTACATTCGTTGGGTATGTTACCCTTTCTGTTCCTGTAAAAGGATTAAGCACTTTATCTGTAAAACTGAATAAAGACATCAATAGTCTGGATGAAGTAGTGGTAGTTGGTTATGGTACCCAGAAGAAGGCTGACCTTACCAGTGCCGTATCAAGTGTAAAACAGGAAAGCTTTGTAAAAGGTTTTGTAAGAGATGCTGCCCAGTTGATTCAGGGTAAAGTAGCAGGTCTTTCTGTTTCTACATCTTCGGGTTCTCCAACTGCAGGTACACAAATTCAGTTAAGAGGTATTACTACATTGAATGCTTCTACTGCACCACTGGTATTGATTGACGGTGTTCCGGGTAACCTGAACTCTGTTTCTCCGGAAGATATTGAGTCAATTGACGTATTAAAAGATGGATCTGCCGCTGCGATCTACGGTACACGTGGTACGAACGGTGTAATCCTCATCACAACCCGTAAAATTCAGGGTGGTGGTAAATCTGTTGTTGAATACAATACTTATGCAAGCATCCAAACCATCGCAAGACGTCCTCGCTTCCTGAATGCAGCAGAGTTCCGTCAGTTTGGAAAAGAAGGATATCCTTTTATTGACTATGGTATGAATACAGACTGGTTTGAAACCATTTCAAGACCAACTCCCTTCAGCCAAACACATAACCTTACGTTCCAGGGTGGTAACAGACAAACCAGTTATACTGCCAATGTTAACTATCGTAACTGGGAAGGTATGTTCCTGAAATCGGTAAATCGCCAGGTAACCTTGCGTGCCGATGTAAACCATGCCATGCTCGATGGAAAAGTAAAAGTAAACCTGAATGTAATCAGCCGTCAGCGTAATGATGATGGTGGATTCAATAGTTATATTTATCGCCAGTCGGTGATTCGTAACCCAACAGACAGCGTGTACGATTTTCAGGGTCGCTGGAAAGAGCGTAATATTTATTTCTACGATAATCCATTGGCTTACCTGATGGAAACCATCGCCAGAAACGAATCTCAGGAAACACGTTTATCTGCAAGTGTAACAGCTAATATCGCACGTGGACTGAATGCCAAATTACTTGTGGCTAATGTACAGAGTGAATCAATGTCTGGTTTCTCTGAAACTAAAAAACACGTATCTACTACCAAAAATGGTAGAAATGGTAATGCTTCAAGAAGCACCAGTGCCAGTGAAGATAACCTGTTAGAGTTTACAATGGATTATACCAAGAGCTTTGGTAAACATCGTGTAGTAGCATTGGCTGGTTATAGCTATCAGGATCAGCGTTATGAAGACTTCTCTGTGTCAAACTGGGATTTCCCAACCGATGAATATTCATACAACCGTCTGCAAGCCGGTAATGCATTGGGAAGAGGTGAAGCATCTATGAGCAGCTTCCAGTCACTCAGTAAATTGATTGGTTTCTTTGGCCGTGTGAACTACAATTTTGGTGATAAGTATTTATTATCTGCAAGTGTGCGTCGTGAAGGTTCATCTAAATTCGGTGCCAACCACAAATGGGGTACTTTCCCAGCTATCTCAGCAGCATGGCGCGTAAAGAACGAGTCTTTCCTGCGTGATGTAAACTTTATCCATGATCTGAAACTTCGTGCTGGTTTTGGTGTAACAGGTATTGCTCCTGGCGATGCTTACTTATCACAAACCAGTCTGAACTATGGTACTCGTTTTCTGGATAATGGTGTATGGATTCAGTCACTGTCTCCTGTACGTAACCCTAACCCGGATTTAAGATGGGAGAGAAAAGAAGAAGTTAACTTCGGTATTGACCTGTCTATCCTGAAAGGAAAACTGAGTACAACCATTGATATCTATAAGAGAACAACACGCGACATGTTATACAACTATAGCGTACCTGTTCCTCCGTACCTCTTTAACAGCATCCTCGCTAACGTAGGTGTAATGGAAAATAAAGGTGTGGAAGTATTGGTGAACTATAATGCTATTCAGAAGAAAGATTTCTCTTGGGAAACCAGTGTGAACTTCTCTACCAACTCTAATAAACTGGTTAGCTTATCTAACAACTTATTCAGAACTACTGCCAGCTTCTTTACTGCAGGTGGTACAGGTGAGCCCGTTCAGGATTACACACACCGTGTAGATATTGGTGGTCCTATCGGAAACTTCCATGGTTACAAATCTGTTGATATTGATGCAAATGGTTTGTGGATCATAGAAGGTAAAGATGGTAAACCCAAACCTTACAGCCAGGCTGTACAGGAGGACAAAAAAATCCTCGGTAATGGTTTACCTAAATACTATGCAGGTTGGAACAATACCGTTCGTTACAAAGACTGGGATTTGAGTGTATTGATGCGTGGTGCTTTTGGTTTCCAGATACTGAACTTCCAGCGTATGTTCTATGAGAACTCTCAGCCACAGATTCTGGGTAACTACAATGTACTGTTATCTGCATTCGATAAAGTATATGGTAAAACCAGATTGACCAACTCTCAGGCTTATGTTAGCTACTATGTTGAGAATGGTGATTACTGGAAAGTGGATAACATCACATTGGGCTATAATGTAAAACTGAAGAGCAACAAATATGTGAAATCGCTTCGCTTATATGCTTCAGGTCTGAACATGTTCACCATCACTGGTTACAAAGGAATCGATCCTGAAGTAAACAGAGGTGGACTGGCTCCTGGTAATGACGAGCGTGACAAATATCCAACAACACGCACATTTACTTTCGGTGCATTGGTAACATTATAATCTGATAAAAGAAACGCTAAATCATGAAAAAATATAATAATCATAAATGGTTCCTTACAGCAGCGCTGGCTGGTACCATGTTAATGAATAGCTGTACAAAGCTTGATGAAGAAGTATATTCTGAATTACTGGCACAAAACTTTCAGGCCACTGCACAGGATGTGCCTGCCCTGATTGCGCCTGTATATACAGTGTTACGTGCCAATACTGCCAGTTGGCAGGGTCTGTTCGATCTGCAGGAAGAAGCAGCCGATCAGATTGTAACACCTGCCCGCCCGAATGGATGGGTGGATGGTGGTACGTACCGTCGTATGCATGAACACGTTTGGACCCCTACGCAGGGTCAGCCAAATGGTTTATATAACCGTTGTTACAGTGGTATTAATAACGCTAACAGGGTGTTGTTCCAGATCGAATCAGGAGAAATACCTGTTCCGAATGGTAAAGATGCCATCATTGCTGAGTTGAAAGCTGCTCGTGCATACTACTACTATCTGTTATTAGATAACCATGGTAATGTACCAGTGGTAACAGACTTTAAAGACACCAGTTTACCTGTTCAGAGAACTCGTCAGCAGGTATACGATTTCGTTGTAAAAGAATTTACAGACGCGATCCCTAATCTTACGCCTGTTGTATCAAAAGCAACGTATGGTCGTATGACACGTTGGGCTGCAAAAGCGTTCCTGGCCCGTGTGTACCTGAATGCACAAGTGTACACTGGTACATCTAAATGGGCTGAGTGTATTCAGCAGTGTAATGACATCATTGCATCTAACCAGTATGCACTGTCAAATACCTACAAAGAGAATTTCTCTTCTACCAACGAAAATTCGAAAGAAACCATTTTCGCTGTTCCTTATGATGAGATCTTCGCTACTGAAAGTAACCTGCACATGAAAACACTGGATCCACTGATGCAGTTGGTGTATCCTATGCAGGTACAACCATGGGGTGGTAACTGTGCAGTGCCTCAGTTTATCGACACGTACGATCCGGATGACAGACGTTTGAGAGATACATGGATCATGGGTCCTCAATACAATGCCACTACAGGTGCACTGGTTATCGATTATGTAAAAACAGTTACCAGTATCGCCAGCAGCACATCTAATCAGGGTTACCGTATTGGTAAATATGAAATCAAAGCAGGTATGCGTGGTGGATCAAGTGTAGACTTCCCACTGATGCGCTATGCAGATGTACTGATGATGAAAGCTGAATCATTACTCCGTACAGGTGATGCAACACAGGCAGCAACTATTGTAACACAGGTTCGTCAGCGCAACTTTGCCAGCAATCCTGCGAAAGCAGTTGTTACGGGTGCACAGTTACAGCAAGGTAGCAGCTACTCTTATGGTGAGTGGGCCAATGGTGCACAAACTACTGTAGAAGGTGGTGGCGATATTCCTTTCGGAAGAATGCTGGATGAATTAGGTTGGGAGTTTGCTGCTGAAGCAAAACGCAGACAGGATTTAATCCGTTTCGGTGTGTTCCACAGAAAGAGCTGGTTCTCACATAAACCATCAGCTACTTTCAGGAATATCTTCCCGATTCCGGCTAACTCTTTGTTGACTAACACTAACCTTAAGCAAAACCCAGGTTATTAATAAAGACTCTTTCTCATAGGTTTAGGTTTTAGGTATTAAGCAATAGCAAGGCCTGCAAACAGTTCAATTGCAGGTCTTGCTGTTCAAATACCTCAGTATCTTCACCAGAGAAAAGCATGACATATGAAAAACCAACTCCTTCTTGCACTTGTTTTATCTGTTTGTACCGCAGGATTACTGCAGGCACAAAACCAGCGCGCATTTACAAAAACCGATTCATTGCGTGGTACCATTACACCCGAAAGGGCCTGGTGGGATCTGACAAAGTATGACCTGGAGATACAACCTGATTATCTCGCCAAAACATTGAAAGGGGTAAACACAATCAGTTACACGGTAGTTCAAAACAACGGCACCACAAAAATGCAGATCGATCTGAAGGATCCACTCAGTATTGATCAGGTAGTGGATGCAACAGGGAAAAAATACAGTTTTAAAAAAGACGGTTCTGTCTGGCTGATCGATATACCTGATCAGAAAAAAGGAACAAGCGGAAAATTATCGATCCACTACAGTGGTAAACCACATGAAGCCATACGTGCCCCCTGGGACGGTGGCTGGACCTTCACCAAAGATTCACTGGGTCGTCCATGGATGACAGTAACCTGCCAGGGAGCCGCAGGTGCTTCTATATGGTATCCATGTAAAGACCATCAGAGCGATGAACCCGATAAAGGGGCATCATTAACCATGCGTGTGCCAGATACACTGATGGCCGTTGGTAACGGCAGGTTGAAAAAAACAACCAGACACGGAGATGGTACCACCAGCTATCGTTGGGAAGTCATCAATCCAATCAACAATTATAACATCATTCCGTATATCGGAAAATACATCAACTTTAAAGAAGTGTACCAGGGAGAGAAAGGTAAACTTGATCTCAATTACTGGGTACTCGATTATAATGAGCAGAAAGCAAAAAACTATCTGCCCAAAGAAGTACACAACACGATGAAAAGTTTTGAGTACTGGTTTGGACCTTACCCGTTTTATGAAGATGGTTACCAGCTCATTGATGTACCACACACTGGTATGGAGCATCAGAGTGCCGTGGCTTATGGTAACTGGTACCAGCCCGGTTACAGAAAGCGTGATGGTTCAGGAACAGGCTGGGGACTGAAATGGGATTTTATCGTGATCCATGAAAGCGGTCACGAATGGTTTGGTAACAATATCACATCAAAAGACCTGGCCGATATGTGGGTGCATGAAGGTTTTACCAATTACAGTGAAACACTTTTTATAGAACATATTTTTGGCGAACAGGCAGGTAATGAATACAATGTAGGTATCAGGAGAGGTATCCGGAACGATAAACCGATTATACCAACAGCCTATGGTGTAAATGCACAGGGTAGTGGTGATATGTATCCGAAGGGAGGCAACCTGCTGCATGCCATTAAGCACAGCATCAACGACAACGAAAAATTCAGACAGATACTTCGTGGATTGAATAAAGATTTTTATCACCAGACGGTTACATCCACACAGGTTGAAAACTATATTTCTACCAAAGCCGGTTTCGATTATAGTAAAGTATTTGATCAGTACCTGAGAAATATTACGATACCAAAATTTGAATTTCAGCTCAATGGAAATACCGTTCGCTATCGTTATACCAACTGTATTCCTGGATTTAACCTGCCGGTAGTATTGAAAAACAATACCACTGTATTGAAATTATTACCAACAGATGAGTGGAAGACAACTGAGCTGAAAGCAAATGAAGTATCAATGTTAACTGTTGATGCAGTTAGGAATATGTATTATGTAGACCCTGTACAAATAAAATAATTCACTTAAAAATTCGGAGATCAATGAAAAAGTTTCGGTTCGTTTTTACAGGATTACTGCATGTGATGCTGTTGACGGGTTTTTTAACGTCGGCAAAAGCACAGCAGTCGCTGACAGGCAAACCCAATCTGGCATTGGTGGCAAAAGTCAGCTCAAGTCGTGGCGGTTTTGGGGTAGAAGGATTGAATGACCAGAAAACCCCTGTTAATACTGGTAACACACGTCAGGGTGGTGGAGGTGGTAATAATAACCGCCCACCCCGCGCCAATATCTGGGTGCAATACGAATGGCAGGAGCCTGTTAGCACCAGTGAGATAGCTTTGTTCTGGTGGAACTATAACAACAATGTTCGTTTACCTGAACAATACCGTGTGTCTTACTGGAACGGTACTGCATTTGTGCCGGTTGAAAACGCACAGGGAATGGGTAAGGAAAACAACCAACTTAACACTACCACTTTCAAAGAAATTACCACTACGCGTATGCGTATTGATCTTGATTCTGCAGACCGTGGTGTAACCACATTGCTGGAGTGGGCAGTGAACAAAAGTCCAAACTCAGCCAATCCTAAACCATTGGTATCTGCAGGTATAGACAGAGATGTAATCATCAATGGCAAAACTTATCTTGATGCATCAGTAAAATCTGTTTCTCCTGTTTCAAAAATTGAATGGAAGAAAGTGTCAGGTCCAGGTACCGTACAGTTTAGTGATGCGGGTTCATTAAAAGCAACAGCCAATTTCAGTGCCATTGGCGATTATGAATTAGCGATGACTGCTACTGAAGGCAACCTCACGCAAACGTCTACCATCAAAGTAAAAGTACATAACCCACCACCTGTAAACAGGCTGGATGTGGTGTACACCAAGAAATATAAAATAGACAATAAACTGTGGAACGACCGTGCAAAAGCCATGATCGTTAACTGGATACCTTATTGTATTGCACAGAATGAACGTACCGATTTAACCATTGGTCAGGGCGGTCTCGATAATTTTATTGAAGCGGCCAAAGCCATTCGTGGTGAACCACATGCACGTCATAAAGGATATGTGTTTTCCAATGCATGGGTACACCAGACCGTAGAATCTATCTGTATTGCATTGATGGTAGATCCGCAGGGCGATAAAGAAATTATTGCTGCTCAGGCAAAAATGAAAGATGCACTGGAAAGATGGATACCTATTATCCTCTCAGCGCAGGAATCTGACGGCTACCTGCATACTGCTTATACATTGCGCGACACAACACGTTGGAAAGACCGTTGGGCTCCACGTAACCGTGGCGATCATGAAGGGTATGTGGCTGGTTATTTTATTGAGTCGGCCATCAATCACTACACACTCACCAACGGTAAAGACAAACGTTTGTATGATGCCGCCAAGAAACTGGCAGACTGTTGGGTAAAAAATATCGGAACAGGTCCGGGTCAGAAAGAATGGTATGATGGTCACCAGGAAATGGAACAGGCGTTGGTACGTTTCGGTCGTTTCGTAAATGATATGGAGAAAAATGGCAGAGGCGACAGCTATGTTAAATTAGCCAAGTTCCAGCTCGACAGCCGTAAGAATGGAAGTGAATACGACCAGAGCCATGTGCCGGTTCGACAGCAATATGAAGCAGTAGGTCATGCGGTAAGAGCTACATACAATTATTCAGCCATGGCCGATGTGGCTGCTGAAACAGGTGATGTAGATTACCAGAGTGCGGTAATGTCTTTATGGAATAACCTGATTAATAAAAAATATTACCTCACTGGTGGTATTGGCAGTGGTGAAACATCAGAAGGGTTTGGTCCTAACTATTCACTGCGCAACAATGCTTATTGTGAATCATGTTCAAGTGCAGGTTTAATTTTCTTCCAGTACAAAATGAACCTGGCCTATCATGATGCCAAGTATGCTGATCTGTATGAAGAAACCATGTACAATGCATTGTTGGGTTCTCTGGATCTGGATGGTAAAAACTTCTATTATACCAATCGTTTATCAGAAGCACAACCCAGAGATCCATGGCATGTATGTCCATGCTGTGTAGGAAATATTCCACGTACACTCTTAATGGTGCCTACCTGGACCTATGTAACCGATCCTAACGCTATTTATGTGAACATGTATATTGGTAGTACGATTAATGTAGAAAGAGTAGCGGGAACAGATATTGAAATGGTACAAAAAACCAATTACCCCTGGGAAGGTGCAGTGGCCATTACGGTGAACCCTAAAGTAAGTAAGGAGTTTACGGTATATGTGCGCGTACCCAATAGAACCACGAGCGAACTGTACACACCTGATAAAGAAGTAAAAGGACTGAAATACCTGAAAGTAAATGGTAAGAATGTTCCGGTGGAAACAATCAAAGGTTATGTGGCCATTAAACGCACCTGGAAAAAAGGTGATAAGATAGAACTGGAAATGCCGATGGAAGTGCAGAAGTTTCATGCTGATACCAGAATTGAAGCCAACCGCGGTCGTGTGGCATTACGTTTCGGGCCATTGATTTATAATGTGGAAACAGCAGACGGACAGGATATCAATAAAGCCATTGATACACAGAAACCACTGGCTGTTGAGTGGAGAGATAATTTCCTGCGTGGTATGTTAGTGATTAAAGGGCAGTGGGAAGATGGAACACCATTGCTGGCAATACCCAACTATGCGAGAACCAATCGCCTGGATGGTAAAGTGCCTGCTACAACCACTACCACATTGCCAACAGAAGCGGCAGAACCTCCGCAAAGAATCCAGAATAGACCAGTGGCGTCTGCCATCTGGATCAAGGAGAAGCCCAATAAATAAAGTCTTTAGCGTTTTGTTTTGGCGTTTATCGTTTAAGCCTGTGTCCATTGAGGATGCAGGCTTTTTTGTTGCGGAGTGATGTTATGAAATCGCCAATACTGGTTTTGAGATGATTACTCCTTTCGCCGTAGGGGTTTAATGAGCAAGTAAATTTTTCAACGGCGTATCTTGAAAACGAAAAGACTCGGCGTGTTACACAGCCAGCATGTCTGTATGTAGTTTTGCATTTTTTTCGATTACCCAAAGGGATAAAAGCAAATCAGCTTGCAAGTTTGAAACATAAGCATTTCTAGTCTCGTTGTATAGATAAGTGAAGTAAGATTAACAATCATAATGCATCATCAAAAATCATAAGTATCCTAGTTCTATTTTCTTCTCCGTAAGAGAAATAAGCTAAAGAAAAGGAGTATCATTTCTACAATACTAAGTAGCTATTCTATCAGCAATAGCAAACAGCCTACTTGCTATTTTTCCCGGTATTTTGTTGTTACATTCGGGTATGAGTAACATTAAATTATTTGAAAGCAAACAAATACGAACTACCTGGAATGAGGTAGATGCGAAATGGTATTTTGTGGTAACAGATGTTATTCAGGTATTAACTGATAGTGCCAATCCTTCAGACTATCTAAAGAAGATGCGTAAGCGGGATGACCAGCTATCAAAAGGGTGGGGACAAATTGTCTCCCCCCTTTTGATAGATACTCCCGGCGGTAAACAGAAATTAAACTGTGCCAATGCCCAGGGTCTTTTAAGGATTATACAGTCCGTTCCCTCATTAAAAGCAGAGCCATTTAAATTATGGTTAGCCAAGGTTGGGTCTGACAGATTAGATGAAATTGAAAACCCTGAATTGGCCACGCAGCGCACAAGGGAGCTTTATAAGCTGAAAGGTTACCCGGATGACTGGATTGAAAAAAGGATGCGCAGTATCGCTATTCGGGAAGAACTTACCGAAGAATGGAGGAGTCGGGAAGTAAATCATGCCAAAGAGTATGCGATTCTTACATCCGAAATAGCGAAAGCCACCTTTGGTATTGCACCTGCTGAACATAAAAAACTGAAAGGTTTGCAAAGGCAGAACCTGCGTGATCATATGGATGACCTTGAATTGATATTTTCAATGCTTGGAGAAGCCTCTACAACAGCCATTGTAAAGGCAAAAGATCCCAAAGGATTTACAGAAAACAAGGAAGTAGCCAAACAGGGAGGGTCGGTGGCAGGTAAGGCAAGAGAAGACCTTGAAAAGAAAACGGGAAAGAAAGTCGTATCAGCCAAAAATTTCCTGCCTGAGGCAAAAAACAAAAAGAAAATAGATAAGTAAAGAGATGAGACTTTCTTCTTCGAAAGCTCTCCATTATTAAAGATGCTGTACACATGGTCTCACTCTTTTGCGAAGAACTACAAAATGGCAGCCACTGTCAGCCGAATCGAAACGGGTATAATACATCCTGCTAAACCTTTTGCAGAACCCAACCATTCTCCCCTTTTCCTGTTAAATTTGTACCTCATATCTCATTTATGCAAGCATACTGTCATTCGCTTACACAGTACAAACGGTTGAAGACCAGGGAAGTGCGTATTGGTGATCTTTTATTGGGCAACCATCACCCCATTCGTTTACAAACCATGACCACTACCGATACCATGGATACCCTGGCTACGGTAGAACAAAGCATCCGATGCATAGAAGCGGGGGCCGAACTGGTACGTATTACGGCACCCAGTAAAAAAGAGGCAGAAAACCTGCTCCATATAAAGAATGAACTGCGGAAAAGAGGCTATAACACACCGCTGGTGGCCGATATTCATTTCACCCCCAATGCTGCTGAAATAGCGGCGCGTATTGTAGAAAAAGTGCGGGTGAACCCAGGTAACTATGTAGACAAAAAGAAATTTGAACTCATTGAATATACCGATGCCGATTATGCAGAGGAAATAGAAAGAATACAGGAAAAGTTTACGCCACTGGTACGCATCTGTAAAGAACATGGTACCGCCATGCGTATTGGTACCAATCATGGCTCGCTCAGCGACCGCATCATGAGTCGCTATGGCGACACACCCATGGGTATGGTAGAAAGCGCCATGGAATTTTTACGCATAGCCCGTTACGAAAATTTCCACCAGATTATACTGAGTATGAAAGCCAGTAACCCGCAGGTAATGGTACAGGCATATCGTTTGCTCATACAACAGATGGATGCTGAATTTGGCGAATGTTATCCTTTACACCTTGGTGTAACAGAAGCGGGTGATGGTGAAGATGGTCGTGTAAAAAGTGCAGCAGGTATTGGTACTTTACTCGAAGATGGTATTGGTGATACTGTCAGGGTAAGTTTAACAGAAGACCCCGAATTTGAAATACCCGTTTGCCGCGACCTGGTGAAAAGATACACAACAAAGGAAAGAATCACCCAACATATTCCTGCCATTGAAAAACTTACCTATGATCCTTTTAATTACCAGCGCAGGGAAAGTTTTGAAGTAGGCAATATAGGCGGCAAACGAGTACCTGTGGTAATAGCCGATCTTAGCAAAGCAGGTAAGATAGCACCCGCTACATTGGAAAGAGTTGGATATACCTACGATGCAGCTACCGANNCGATTATATTTTTACCGGCGACCACTTGCTGGATTTTGCTTTACCCGGTACACTCAAAGTAATTGTGTACCCTCCAACCTGGAAGCAGGCAGCCGATAAAGAAAAATATTTTCCCATCAATGACGCAGATGGTTATTTGAGCGATCCTGACAAAAGCAGCACCCTCAATTTTGTAATGGTTGATTGTTATAATGATGGAACAATTCCTGCGGCTAACGTATTACAATCACTCGCTGCAGATACAACCGTGGTAATTTGTTTAAGCAGTACCAACGATCACGCCATGCCTTCAGTTAGAAGAATGTTTGTTGAACTGCAGGAACAAAAAGTACAAAACCCAGTGGTGGTGATTGTCGACAGTAACTGGCAAACCACCGACGAGCACCTCATTCATTATGCCACCGAAGCAGGTGCTTTGTTGCTGGATGGTTTTGGTGATGGTGTTTGTTTTGGTATGACAGGAAAGAGCTACGAGCAGGCATCTTCGGCTAGTTCAGATACAAGCGGAAGAAATTATTTGTCGAACACATCTGTTGAACAATTTGTGAACGCTACAGCATTCAGCATTTTACAGGCCACACGTACACGCATTTCCAAAACAGAATATATTTCCTGTCCGAGCTGTGGCAGAACATTGTTCGACTTACAGGAAACCACTGCGAAAATCCGTTCCGTAACCCATCACCTGAAAGGGGTAAAAATTGCCATCATGGGATGTATTGTAAATGGTCCGGGCGAAATGGCTGATGCCGATTTTGGTTATGTAGGAAGCGGTGTCGGGAAAATTACCTTGTATAAAGGGAAGGAAGTGGTAAAGAGAAATGTAGAGAGTGAAGTTGCAGTGGAAGAACTGATCAATATTTTAAAAGAAAATGGGGCATGGGTAGAACCAGTTTAACCAATTATAATTAAGGTATGAAAAGAATACAGGTTGTTTTTGTAATACTGATCACTATTCTTCTGTGTACAGGTTGTTTTGATGTGATAGAAAAATACCAGCTAAATGAAGATGGCTCAGGTAAATATATAGTTGATGTGGACTTTTCTAGAACTGCCAGTTCATTTACTTCTATGATTTCATCGATGTCTGAAGAAGATCAAACGGATGCAGTAAGCAAGCGAAAGAAGGAAGTAAAAGATAGTATTATTTATTTTGAAACACAGGTGGACTCAGCAACAGAACTTTCAGAGATCGAGAAAAAGGTATTGCGTAAAAGTTCCGCACGGATGTTTATTGACGAGCCAAATGGCCAATTTAAAATAACACTGTTTTATCCTTTTGCCAAAGCGGATGAGTTGGGCGTAATTCAAACTGCGATGTCTCGTCAGTCTTATTCTGGCGAAGAGGGAGCGGGGATGAAAATGATACTGGATAATGACAAGTTGGGTAAATTTTTTACTTTATCGAAACAAAATTCATTTGAATTTCAAATGAGCTCGAACCATATCGAACGAAAGATTGGATCGGTAGATACTGCATGGGTATCATTTGAAGAACAAAACAATGCTAAAAACGATTTAGGTATTATGTCTATGTTTACAGACATGTATAAGTTCTCAATGAAAACAGAAATTGAATTGCCGCGGTCATTGAAAAAAATTGAAACAAGAGGTAGTACTACTATTTCAACCGACAGGAAAAAAGTGAGTATCATACATATGGAGAACACATCTGCCACACTAAGACCTAAAGATTTTGCATATCGGATCGAATTTTAAACAGATATTCATGCAGACAGACTTTCTAGTTATAGGATCAGGAATAGCAGGTTTAACCTACGCGCTTAAAACCGCACGTTATTTCCCTGATAAAAAAATAACCGTCATCACCAAAACCCAGGCCGATGAAACCAATACCAAATATGCACAAGGCGGTATTGCTGGCGTATGGGACGAAAACAGGGATAGCTACGATAAACATATTGAAGATACACTCGTAGCCGGCGATGGTTTGTGTAATGAAGAGATCGTAGAAATAGTAGTGAAAGAGGGCCCCGAAAGGATCAAAGAAATTATTTCCTATGGTGCCGAGTTCGATAAAAACGAAAAAGGAGAATACAGTTTAGGCAAGGAAGGTGGTCACAGCGAAAACAGGATACTGCACCACAAAGATGTTACCGGTCAGGAAATGGAACGCGCCCTGCTGGATGAACTGAAACGTGTACCTAATATTGAATTGATTAACCATTGTTTTGTTGTAGATATTCTTACACAACATCACCTGGGTTTCCTGGTTACAAAATCAACCACCGATATTACCTGTTACGGCGTATATGTGTTGAACCTTCATACCAACCAGATTGAAAAAATACTGGCAAAAATTACTTTACTCGCTACAGGTGGTTGCGGGCAAGCCTATCGAACTACCACTAATCCTAAAATAGCAACAGGCGATGGTATTGCCATGGTATATCGTGCCAAAGGCAGGATTGAAAATATGGAGTTCATTCAGTTTCATCCAACTGCCCTCTATGAACCCGGCACTTCTCCTTCTTTTCTTATTACAGAAGCAGTAAGGGGCGACGGTGGCATTTTGCGTAACAAAAACGGAGAAGCTTTTATGGAACGATACGACCCGCGGAAAGACCTTGCTCCCCGTGATATTGTAGCCCGAGCCATTGACAGCGAAATGAAAAAAACAGGTACCGAACATGTGTACCTCGATTGCAGGCATATGGATGCAGCAAAATTTATTCATCACTTCCCCAATATTTATGAGAAATGCCTGAGTATTGGTATAGATGTGATGCAGCAAATGATACCCGTGGCACCGGCTGCACATTATAGCTGTGGTGGTATTAAAACAGATGAATGGGGCAGAACATCAGTAATGCATTTATATGCCTGCGGTGAATGCGCCAGTACAGGGTTACATGGTGCCAACAGATTGGCCAGTAACAGTTTACTCGAAGCCATGGTATTCGGACATCGTTGTTATCTTGATAGTATTAAAACGATTGAGCATATTTCATTTGAAGAGACCATTCCCGACTGGAAAACAACCGGTACAACAGACCCCAGGGAAATGATCCTGATTACACAAAGTCTGAAAGAACTGCAACAGATTATGAGTGATTATGTGGGTATTGTAAGAACAGATGTACGTTTGGAAAGGGCCATGAAACGACTTGATTTGTTGTTTGCAGAAACAGAAGAATTATATCGCTCAACCAAAGTATCACCTCAACTTTGTGAATTGCGAAACCTTATTACAGTAGGTTATCTTATTGTAAAAGGCGCACAATTCAGGAAAGAAAGCAGAGGGCTGCATTATAACACCGATCACCAGGCGAAAAGCGAACTGCTGCAGAATATTATTTTGTAAAGTTTGATTTTTTGATCTTTCAATTTAAAATCAAAGATCAAAAAATCAAAGATCAACTCATCCCTATGTATTCCATTGTCTACAGTCTTTTTTATCTTTTATCACTGCTACCCTGGCGTGTTCTGTACCTTATTTCTGATGGGTTGTACCTGCTTGTGTATTATATCATCGGTTACCGGAAAAAAGTGGTGTTCCAGAACCTGGAAATTGCTTTCCCTGAAAAGACAGGAGCAGAGCGAACAAGGATAGCAAAAGATTTTTACCACAATTTCATCGACAGTTTTATTGAAACCATTAAACTGCTTTCCGTTTCTGAAAAGGCATTCAGAAAAAGATTTACGGTAAATATTGAGGTGCTAAATAATTTATATGCGGGAAATCAGAATGTGCAGATTGTTGCAGGACATTATTTCAACTGGGAATTTGCGAATCTGGGGGTATCGCTAGACAGCAAATTTCCTTTTATAGGCGTTTACATGCCATTGAGTAATAAAACCTTTGACAAATTAATTTATAAACTGCGTACAAAATTTGGCAGCTTACTGGTACCGGCCAATGAGTTCAAGAATAATTTTCACTTCTATGCCAAAAACCGCTATGCTCTTGGGTTGGTAGCAGACCAGAACCCGGGCAATCCGGGGAAAGCATACTGGACAAACTTCTTCGGCAAACCTGCTCCCTTTGCACGTGGCCCGGAAAAGGGAGGCAAAATGAACAATACAGCCATTGTATATGCGCATTTTTATAAAGTAAAACGTGGGTACTATAAACTTGATTTTGAATTGGTTACTACCACACCGAATGATTACCCGGATGGCGAGCTTACAAAGCTGCTTGTAAAAAAAGTAGAAGACTCGGTGCGTAAAATTCCTGCCAATTATTTATGGAGCCACAGAAGATGGAAATGGTCGCATGAGTATGAGAAGTATAAACACCTGGAAGTATGAGGGAATGTAGGATGTCTGATTTGAAGTAATGCGTTAAAACAAATCAGACACCCTACATCATATATCAACGATTTTAATTCAGCACTTCTTTTGATTTTTCGAACTTAAACTTATCGTTGAGTTCTTTTATTTTGCTCCAGCCGCCTACTACGTTTCTGAGATTATGTATGCCTTGTCTTTTCATGAGAGAAGCGGCTATCACACTTCTGTAACCACCTGCACAGTGTACATAAATATTGTGGTTGTCTTCAAGATGGGCCATGCTTCCGGGGTCGCTTAATTCATCGAGTGGAATATTGACTGCCTCTTTGATATGACCATCTGCATATTCAGGTAGTTTTCTTACATCTACTATCACCAATTGATCATCGAAAGGCATATCCATGGCCAGTTCATCGGCTTCTACATCAATAATCATATCAATGGGTTCATTATTATTTTTCCATTGCTCAAAACCTCCGGCCAAATAACCTGCAAACTTTTCAAAACCTACACGTGCAAGTCTTACGATTGTTTCTTTTTCTTTTCCTTCATCTGTCACCAAAACAATTTCCTGATCGAAAGGAAGCAGGCTGCCTGCCCATTCTGCAAAGCGACCTTCAAGACCAATAAAGATAGATCCGGGAATAAAACCTTCTGTAAAAACAGCGGCTTTTCTGGTATCAAGGATGATTACATCCGGTTCTTTGATTTTCTTTTTAAAAGCAGGAATATCCAATGCCGTCATTCCTTTCGCAAGTACGGCATCGAGACTGTCGTACCCTTCTTTATTGATACGTGCGTTAATGGGGAAATACTGTGGTGGTGCGGCTAATCCGTCTGTTACAGCTTTGATAAATTCTTCCCTGCTTTGTTGCTGTAGAGCATAGTTTGTTGCTTTTTGTTCACCGATGGTGCTGAATGTTTCAGGTCCCAGGTTTTTACCACAACTACTGCCGGCACCATGCGCAGGATACACAATTACATCATCTGCTAAGGGCATGATTTTGTTCTGCAGGCTTTCATACATCATTCCTGCCAGGTCGTCCATGGTAATTTCATTGGTTTTTTGTGCGAGGTCGGGGCGACCTACATCACCTACAAATAAGGTATCGCCTGTGAAAATGGCATAATCTTTTCCTTCTTCATTTTTCAGCAGGTAACAACTGCTTTCCATGGTATGACCGGGTGTATGTAATACTTCTACACGAAGTTTTCCAATTTCAAAACTTTCGCCATCTTTTGCTACATGAACGGGGAAGCTGGTTTGTGTACCCGGACCATATACAATGCTGGCACCGGTTGCTGCGGCAAGATCGAGGTGGCCGCTGACAAAATCGGCATGGAAATGGGTTTCGAAAATATAACGGATGCTGCTGTTTCGTTCTTTGGCGAGACTGAGGTATTCTTCAATATCGCGCAAAGGGTCTATAACAGCGGCAATGCCGTTGCTTTCAATATAATAAGCCGCTTCACTGAGACAGCCGGTATATAGTTGTTTTACAAACATATTCGCGAGTTTAGGCAAAGATATGACCAAGGATCAGGCCAGACCCTTATCAATTACGGAAAAACAGGCGTAATGTCAGTTAAACTGTCAACCAACCAGTGATTCTACAAAACCTACCACTTCGGTTAATCGGCTGTAGTTTACTGAATAGAAGATGAACTTACCGTCTCTTGTAGTACTTACAATACCGGCTCGTCGAAGAATAGCGAGGTGTTGCGAGGCTACAGACTGCTCCAGGCGAAGCTTCACATAAATTTCCGTAACCGTCATTTTTTGATGATCGTCAAGTAATTTGATGATTTGCTGTCGGAGTTTGTGATTGATGGACCGCAGGATAAGGGCCGCTTTCTTCGTGTGAAGAAAGTCCACCTTTATCGCGTTTTTCCCGTTGTTTAAAACAACAGATTGCAATGATTGGCTCATGACAATTAAGTTATGATGGGGGGTTAACAAACTAAAATTGCACTGATAAAGATATACAAATCTTTATAGTTTTTATAGTATATTTTTCATATACCAAAAGCAGTTACGGGAAAAACTATTTTTTTGATGTATCAAAAAAAGCCTTGAGGTAGAGTGGTTCGCTATAGGCCAGGTCGGCAAAATGGCTGCTGGTAAAGGATTTGAACGAAAGCTGGGCCAAATGACCGGCATGATGCTGGATGTCTGCAAACCGTGCATTTGGGTGTCCTGAAATTTTGCTTAATTTTTCCATCCCACTTCCCGAAAACTGTACAATGGCCGTATCCAGTAAAGCTGCAAACGATTGTTCTTCCAATACCATTGCCTGTGGTAATAACCTGTTTTGCAATGAGCGGTCGTATACGGCGGTAAACACTTCCATTCTCCTGGCATCGATCAGCGGACAGAATAAGGTTGAATCATCTGCTGTTTTTTCAATCGCTGCTACAGCCATCACTTCCAGCGTGTTAACAACAATCAGGGGTTTTTCGAGTGAAAAACAAATGCCTTTTGCGGTGGCCATTCCTACCCTTAAACCTGTGTAACTTCCGGGTCCGCCGGTAACAGCAATGGCGGCAAGGTCAGTTAAGGCAATACCTGTTTGCTGCACAATAGATGCAATGGCCGGCTGAATAAAAGATGCATGATTTTTCTGATCGGTACTTGTTAAAATAGCGAGTATATCCTCATCCTTACTCAAACAAACACCTGCAGTTGCTGTGGCGGTATCTATATTCAGTATATAACTCATGCTTTTGTATGGAGTTGGGCAACTTCATCGGTCAATGCAGGTGCAGGTGTATAACGTTCATCTTCTTTTGAAAGAATACTCAATAACTGATAAATTTTAACTGGACCAATTTTTTCACACCATTCAAACGGACCCAACGGATAATTGGTACCAAGTTTCATAGCGGTATCAATATCTGCCTTGCTGCTCACTTTATCGCCCCAGGCAAAATAGGCTTCATTAATGATCATGGCAATAACGCTTGCAGCAACCATTCCGGGAACATCTGGTACAAGGGTATATGACCAGCCCAGCTTATCCATCACTGTTTTAACAGTAACTGCATGTTTCCCGTTTGCAATTTCTGTAACAGGTCTTTCCAGAAAACCATTCCATGCATTGATTCGCACATAATTTTCAGGTAGTGTATCTGTTATAGATAACACGGCATTGGCAAAAACAATATTGTCTGTCATTCCGGCAAATGCAGGGCCATCTTCTTCATAAGAAAGGTCGAACCATGCGTCGGCTTTCTCGGGCAAAACATCGCTGCTATACCAGTACACCTGGCAATTATCAGGTAATGGTTTTGATAAAAATGCTTTTTGTTGTTGTAATGATGCCTTGACCACTATTTGCATGTTGCAAATTTAGGTTGGTGGGTTGATAGAAAAACAGCAATTTGCCAGTCACAAAAGAAAAGAGACCATGTCTAAACAAATCATCAACACTCCCAAAGCACCAGCACCCATCGGGCCCTATAACCAGGCGGTAAAAGCCAATGGTATGGTTTACCTCAGCGGACAGGTAGCTTTTGATCCTGCAACAGGTGAACTGTTAACCAGCGATCTGAAAACGGAAACCCATCGTGTTATGCAAAACCTGGCAGCAGTGCTGGAAGAAGCGCATATTACATTTGACCATGTGGTGAAGACCACCATTTTCCTGAGCGATATGGGGCATTTTGCGGAAGTAAATGAAGTATATGGTTCTTATTTCAAAGGCGATTATCCCGCCCGCGAAACAGTAGCCGTTAAAACATTACCAAGAAATGTAAATGTAGAGATCAGTATGATTGCTGTAGTTGATTTATAATCAATA
>DPWF01000364.1:0-723 GCA_003526435.1 Chitinophagaceae bacterium
TCCTTCAGATACACTTTCAGAAGTAAATAAATAAGGCATATATTATTTTTAATGTGTGCAAATATAATGCAACACCAGTTTAGATACGAGAGAAAATAATCCGCATTCTCATCCTGAATCTGGAATGTGTTCCACCCCCCAATCTTACCCTGCCATTAGCGGGGTCATTACCAATCGTTGGATTCAAATAATAAAGTAATTGGGTATTAGGATTCGGGTATGGATTTGTATAATATATAGAATCATTCCCGGGTGCAGACAGTTGTAATAAATGCGATGTATCTTTTCTTGATATGATACCCTGTACATAGCGGCTCATATTAAAAGTATAAGATGTTACACGATTATACCCCTGTGTGGTTTTATAAAAAGCGAACCCGCCAAAGTCCGTAATATTCGGTCCATCCGTAGAAAAAATATAATCATTGCGGACATTGCGTTTACTGTTCTTCACCGAATCGTATACACTCAGCAATAAATAGCGGGGGGCACTCATTTGTTGGTCTATGGTAAGCAGGTTGGCATCATCCGGAACCTGTTCAGCGATCAGTTCAGCCCGGTGAATGATCCTGTTACTCAGTGTAGCCAGTCCGGGAATTCTAACCCTTACAGTAGTACCAGGAGATGCTTGAACATATACCAGAGAATCTGATTTAGGGTTATTATTGGTTGTAATGTAATTAGCGACCTGACTTCCTGCCCTGTTTCTGGTTACAAAATTGG
>DPWF01000364.1:752-2741 GCA_003526435.1 Chitinophagaceae bacterium
CTCTTGTAGTGGCCCCGGTTGAGCTTGAACTATAATACAAAGCAAATTTGGTATTGGTATCAGAAAGACTGATACGCAGTAATGCATTAGCCGGTGCATTCTGATCTGCGGTTAAGGCAAACCCGGCAAAATAAGTTCTGAAAATGGAATCAGACTTATACGCATTCGTTGAATCATAAGTTTTGATGAATCGCTGCGCCACATCATTTCTGAGCCTTATCCGAATTTGATTGGTGGCTGTTTCAAACCTGTTCTTTACTGTATCACCCAATCTGCGGATATCAACAGAAACAGGTGATGCCAACTGTGCTCCAATACTAACCGGCTTTACGCTGGGGTAGTTTACGGGGTATAAAAAACTCCTATCTAATAATGTACTCTGATCGATCTCAGATACGGTTAAACGCAAAGGCTGTGTAGAATCACCATAAAAACCATTATAACCCAAGATCAGTACCGCAGAATCTACCCGAATACTATCCTTGTTCCCGGGAATATAAAAGGGGAAAAATGTAGGTGATAATTCAAAAAACATGGAAGCAGAAGTACGACCAAAAATAGGATCATTGGTAATAGCCCCTAATACATGAACGTCTCCTTTGTAAATTCTGGTGGTATCCAGTTCATTATAAGTATCAGTAATAACATCAAGAATGGTGTCTTTTGTAAATACACCATCAATCGGAGGGATTAAACCACCACCTAATTCAGTAGAAGTAATCCTGGTACAACCAGTAAAGAGGCTTCCCGAAATAATACAGAAAATAAATGTATTACGTAGTGTCGAAAATAAACGCATGTGTGTTGTGGATTACTTGCCCGCAAGGTCGTTGTACAATTCTAAATACTCTGTTAAATCAGAATCCCATCCTTTGAAGGGAACTACTTTCTTTCCTTTCACTTTGGCGAATTCATCCACCAGTTTCTTATCAATTTTTTCGGCACCGAAAGTAATCGCGTCGGCAAAGCTGGCACCTCCCTTAAACAGGGCAGTATTAGTGGCTTCTTTAAACGCTTCCAGATCCTTTTCTTTGATATTGGCATTGATCACCGCCTGTTTCAGAAAGTCGGAACCCAGTTTTTCTTTAAAAGTATTCTCTCCAATGGTAAATACCACTTTGCTGTTGCCAAATACGGGTTCTTTTTTATAAGCAGTTTTAATATAAGCAGGAATAAGTCCCGTCATCCAGCCGCTGCAATGAATGATATCAGGAGGCCAGCCGAATTTTTTCACCGTTTCCAATGCACCTTTACAGAAAAATACGGTACGTAGTGCATTGTCTTCAAACCAGGTCTCATCATCGTCATGAAAGATCTGCTTGCGTTTAAAGAAATCCTCATTTTCAAGGAAATAAACCTGCAGACGGGCATTGGGTAATGAAGCTACTTTAATCTGGAGGGGGTAATCATCATTATCAACCGAAACATTGATCCCCGAAAGTCTAACCACTTCATGTAAGCGATGTCTGCGTTCGTTGATCACACCAAATCTGGGCATGATACATCTTACCTCTAAACCGCTATCATTGCTCTTGATAGCCAGTTTATTGATGACCTCTGCGAATTCTGTCAATTCGAGGTAAGGCGACATCTCCGTGGCTATGAATAAAATTCTTTTCTTTGTTGACATCCTTGCGACGTTTTTATTGCAGGTAGCGTAAAATGAGTGGGCAAAGGTACGAAAAATATAGTTGACCAACATTCCCTTACTAAAACAGCCACAAATCACTCTATAATGATTCTTTTTAAAACGATAAATGAATTAAAAAAATACATAATAAATAATCGGTCTTCTGGTGTTTCAATTGTTTTTGTTCCGACCATGGGGGCATTACATGCCGGACATCTTTCGCTGATCAGGGCATCAAAAAAAAATACGGGGCTTACAGTTTGCAGCATTTTTGTAAACCCTACCCAGTTTAACGATCCTGCTGATTATCAACAATATCCGATTACCATTGAACAGGATATCAGGTTGCTCGAACAGGT
>DPWF01000364.1:2754-6683 GCA_003526435.1 Chitinophagaceae bacterium
CAGGAAGGCTGCGAAGTTTTATTTCTGCCATCAGTGAAGGAAATCTATCCCGACAACTTTCAGAAGAAGCAGTACGAACTCGGTTCATTGGAAACATACCTGGAAGGAAAATATCGCCCCGGCCATTTCCAGGGTGTATGCCAAGTGGTTGACAGGCTTTTAAGCATTGTAGAACCCGATCAGCTTTTTCTGGGTCGGAAAGACTACCAACAATGCATGGTAATTGCCGAATTGATTCGCCAAACAGGTAAAAATACCAGCCTTCAGATAGTGCACACCATGCGGGAGACCAGCGGATTGGCCATGAGCAGCAGAAACCTGCGTTTATCTGAAGCCGACAGAGAAAAAGCAACTGCCATATATGGTACGCTTCAATGGATTAAAACAACCATTCAGCCGGGTTTAATGGAAGAAATATCATCAAAGGCAGAAAAGAAGCTATTGGATGCAGGTTTTGAAAAAGTAGATTATATCAGCATTGCAGATGCACAAAGTCTTGACCCTATTGGTGATTGGAACGGGCAAACACCCATTGTAGCGCTTGCAGCCGCTTTTCTGTCTGGTGTGAGATTAATAGATAACATTTCTCTGACAGGAGATTAAACACAAGATCCAAAGAAGTAACTATTTTTGCGCTCACTATGCAAATTGAAGTACTGAAGTCGAAAATACACCGCGCCGTAATTACCGAAGCGAATTTACATTATGTAGGCAGTCTCACCCTCGATGAGGACCTGATGGATGCAGCCAATTTTATTGAGAATGAAAAAATTCAGGTAGTGAACGTAAACAACGGTGAGCGCCTCGAAACCTATATCATTAAAGGTAAAAGAGGAAGTGGTGTTGTTTGTCTGAACGGTCCCGCTGCCCGCAGAGGTGCGGTGGGCGACCTGGTAGTTATTATCTCTTATGCTACTATGGATTTTGAGGCCGCCAAACAATTTAAACCATGGGTAGTATTTCCAAAAGAGGGAAATAAACTGTAGTATTACGCAGATACCCTATTGCTCATGTTTAATTTTGTAACCTGATTGGTCCATGAAAAAACGACTCCTCTCCTTTGCCAAATATGCGGTCTTTCTCGGATTGGGGTTGTTCCTCGTTTGGTGGAGTTTTCGCCAGATACCCAATGACAAATGGGGAGAGTTTAAACAGAGTTTATCGACTGCCAATTATTGGTTACTGATTCCTGTTTTTATTATCCTGGCCCTGAGTCATCTCGTTCGTGCCCTGCGTTGGAAAATACTCATGCAACCCATGGGTTATCAACCACGTGTTGCCAACACTTTTTTTGCCGTCATGATCGGCTATCTAGCCAACCTGGCCATTCCCCGGCTGGGAGAAGTATTAAAATGTACTTTCCTGGCCCGCTATGAAAAAGTACCAGCAGAAAAACTGGTAGGTACCATTGTGGCAGAAAGAGCAGTTGATGTGGTTTCACTTGGACTTGTTTTTATACTCACCATGGTTACCCAGTCCGATATATTGGCCGAGTATGGCAATGAACTCATCGGACAGCTTTTCAGGAAGGGAGAAAATGTTTCGATTACTGCATTGCTGATTTTTGCCGGTATCCTGATCGTATTGATCATCGCCGTCAGGGTTTGGTTCAGCCAATTTTCGCATCTTAAAATTGTGATAGTGATCAAGAAAATTATAGCAGGTGTTTGGGAAGGATTAATCAGCATAAGACGCTTAAAGCAAAAAGGGTTATTCATTCTTTACTCTGCCCTGATTTGGATTTTATATGCTGCAGGAACCTGGGTTGGACTCATGGCCACGGACGGAACCGCTCATTTAGGTGTGGGTGCTGCATTGGGAGCATTGGCATTCGGTAGCATTGGCATGATTGTAACCCCGGGTGGTATTGGTGCTTTTGCATTTTTTATTGCCAAAGTATTAGAAGAAAATGGCGTACCCTTTGAAATCGGTTTTGCCAATGGCACTCTTCAATGGTTCGCTCAATTTTTGATTGTAATATTATTGGGATGTATCAGCCTCCTGTTATTTCCTGTGTACAATAAAAGTAAAACCACCCATGAGAGCCGTTAATGCCATTGATGCAAAAGTGATGAGTTTACCACAATTATTGGCAAGAGTAGCCGCATGGCGTGCTACCGGTAAAACCGTAGCTTTTACCAACGGCTGTTTCGACATATTACACGAGGGGCATATTTTTTCGCTAAGCGCTGCTGCTAAAGAAGCTGATTATCTTATTGTAGGTGTAAACAGCGACAACAGTGTAAAAAAACTGAAGGGACCAGATCGTCCGGTAAACAATGAACACAGCAGGGCCCTCATACTAGCCAGTCTTGCTGTAACAGATGCCATTGTGGTCTTCTATCAAGACACCCCTCATCAACTCATCACTTCTATTTTACCAGATGTATTGGTAAAAGGCGGTGATTATACCATTGAACAGATCGTAGGTTCAAAAGAAGTAATCGCCAACGGAGGCCGGGTAGTCATTAACCCTATTGTGGAAGGGTTTTCAACCACGGGAATTATTCAGCACATTAAACAGTCGTATTCTTAATTTGGAGATTTGGAGATGTGCTAATTTGGAAATGCATATTGCAAATGTCTTCTTCATTTTCAAATTAGCACATCTCCAAATTTCCAAATTATCCCTAAACTTAACATTGCCCTCTCCTCTCCTTTTTTATATTTGATAAATTTGAAGTATCAATTCTCCCATTTGTGAAGAAACAACTCATTCAACGCGATATAAGCTGGCTTAGTTTTAACGGAAGGGTATTACAGGAAGCCAATGACCCAACTGTGCCTTTAAAAGAAAGGATCCGTTTTCTTGGTATTTTCTCCAATAATACCGATGAGTTCTTCCGGGTACGTGTAGCCACTTTAAAACGTATGGTGGAGTATGCCGATAAAAGAAGGAAGCTGAACATGCACATGGAGGAAGATCCTCAATCCATTATTGACCAGATTCAGACTATTGTATTGAATCAGCAAAATGAGTTCAACAGAATCTGGGNNNCCATTCTGAAAGAATTGAAAAAAGAAAAGATTTTCCTCGTTAACGAAAAACAACTTTCCAAAGAGCAGAAAAATTTTGTTCGTGACTTCTTTGATGACAAAGTTCGCTCCAACATCATTCCACTGATGATTGAAAGCCTGCCGCAACTGCCATACCTGCGGGATAAAAGTATTTATCTGGGTGTAGTAATGCGCAAAAAGGATTCTGCATACAATCAGAAATATGCATTGATTGAAATTCCCTCAAAAGATGTTGGACGTTTTATACAACTCCCTTCCAAAGCCGGCGAAAATCATATCATTTTGCTGGAAGATGTAATAAGGTATAACCTGCCCGAAATATTCACCTATTTCGATTACGACTATTTTGATGCCCATGTGTTCAAAGTAACCAAAGATGCAGAAATAGATATTGACAATGATGTGAGCACCACTTTTGTTGAGAAGATAGAAAAGGGATTAAAGAACAGACGAAAAGGTAAGCCCGTACGGTTTGTATATGACAAAGAAATGGATGCGGGTTTACTCGAATACCTCATCAGGCGTTTAAGTCTGAACAGGAAGAGCAATATTATTCCGGGTGGACGCATCCACAACTTCAGGCATTTCATGGATTTTCCGGATGTATTTGGCACCAAAAACACAAGACGTGAACCGCTTATACACCCTGCTTTCCACGGGCGCGTTCGGGTAACTGAAATGGTATTGAAAAAAGATGTGATGCTGCATTTTCCCTACCATTCTTTTCATGCCGTAATAGATTTGCTTCGGGAAGCTGCAATGGACCCTGATGTACAAACCATTAAGATTACAGCTTACCGTCTTGCATCAGACTCAAAAGTGATCAATGCACTGATCAATGCAGCAAGAAATGGCAAACAGGTAATTGTTATGCTGGAACTGAAAGCCAGGTTTGATGAAGAGGCCAACCT
>DPWF01000364.1:6735-10010 GCA_003526435.1 Chitinophagaceae bacterium
AAGAAGAAGGTGTAAAAGTATTACTCGGTGTTCCCAAGATGAAAGTGCATGCCAAACTCTGTATCATTAAAAAAAGAAAAGGCAACAAAATTGTTCAGTATGGTTTTGTGAGTACAGGAAACCTGAATGAAAAAACGGCACATGTATATGGCGATCATTGCCTGCTAACAGCGAACAGAATGATCATGGCCGACATCAACCGCATTTTTCATTACCTCGAAAACTGGAAAACAGGCGCCGCCCAATTGAGTCATTGTAAAACACTGATGGTTTGTCCCAACAATATGCGCCGTGAACTGGACATACTCATCAATAAAGAAATAAAAGCAGCCAAAGCGGGTAAACCGGCGGGCATTACACTAAAACTCAATTCTTTGAGTGATGCAAGACTGATTGAAAAATTATATGTAGCCGCAGCGGCCGGAGTAGAAATACAAATGGTGGTGAGAGGTATTTTTTGTGCGGTAATTGACCACAAAAAATTCAAACAACCCATTAAAGCGGTTAGTATTGTTGATGAATACCTTGAACACGCGCGCGTACTTATTTTCCATAATGCAGGAAAAGAAAAAATATTTATTTCCAGTGCCGACTGGATGGTGAGGAATCTTGATCACCGAATTGAAGCCGCCGTACCTGTAAATGATCCCGATATCAGGAATGAATTAAAAGAGATTATCCACATTCAATTAAGAGACAATGTGAAGGCCAGGGTACTCGACAAGGAATTAAGCAACAACTATGTACCTTCCGCAGGTAAAAAGAAGATACGTTCTCAGATAGAGACTTATCATTACCTCCACCGGAAAAACATAGCAAATAGTGAGGCTGGCCGCCATTGATATAGGAAGTAACGCTGCAAGACTACTCATCTCAGAGATCAGTCATGATGCAGAAGGCAAACCAAGATTTAATAAACTCAATCTGGTCAGGGTTCCCTTGCGTCTGGGTTTTGATGTATTTGAAAGAGGTGAAATTTCAAAGGAAAAGAGAGGTATGGTTCTTCAGACCATGAAAGCTTATGGTCACCTCATCAATGCCTATGGTGTACAACATACCATTGCCTGTGCTACCAGTGCTATGCGCGATGCACGTAACAGTGCCGACCTCATCAGAAAAATAAAACTCGAAACTGGTCTTAATATTGAAATTATCAGCGGCGACCTGGAAGCTTCCATTATTTATGAGAATCATGTAGCTGAAAATATGGATACCGACCATAGTTATCTCTACATAGATGTTGGTGGCGGCAGTACCGAACTTACCTTTTTTGCAGATGATAAACTGGTATTCAAACAATCTTTCAATATTGGCACCATCCGCTTGCTGAAAGATATGGTAGATGAATTGCACTGGAACGAGATGAAAGACATTATCAAAAACAAAACAAAAGGTTATAAAAAGATCGTAGCCATTGGTACCGGTGGAAATATCAACAAAGTATTTTCGCTCAGTAAGAAAAAAGATGGCAAGCCCCTCTCCCTTGATTTACTGAAAGATTACTATAAAGAAATCTCCAGTTTTTCATTGGAGGACCGTATCAACACTTATAAATTAAGAGAAGACCGTGCAGATGTAATTGTACCGGCCTTACAAATTTACATCAACGCCATGCGTTGGGCGGATGCCGATGAAATATATGTTCCGAAAATAGGTCTGGCCGACGGGCTTATTCAGCATCTATACGGTGAGTTACAGAAAACTTCAGCTTAGTCGGGCTATGTGCCAAGAGCTTTGAGCAGTGAGCCAGTTAATACTAATATCATTAAGAAGTCAGAATACCGCAGCTCAAAGCGCTTAGCCATCCCGTATTCATTTTAACAAGCTATTACCTTCTTCCGAAGGGAATCCTCAAAAAACTGCCTACTTTGCAACCCTGTTCAAGCTAAAAACAAGCAGATGTCAGTTCAGAAAGAAATCAAGAAAATTACAACCCATACCCTGTTGAAAATGAAGACAGCGGGGGAGAAAATATCCATGATCACCGCTTATGACTATTCATTTGCCCGGTTATTTGATGAAGCGGGGATTGATGTGGTATTGGTGGGCGACAGTGCCAGTAATGTAATGGCCGGGCACGAAACAACCGTTCCCATTACCCTCGATCAGATGATTTATCATGCGCAATGTGTGGTTAGAGGTATTAACCGTTCACTGGTCGTGGTTGATATGCCCTTTGGCTCATACCAGTCCAATTCTGATGTAGCACTCGCTTCCGCCATCCGTATCATGAAAGAAAGCGGGGCACATTCCATTAAACTGGAAGGTGGTGAGGAAGTACTCGAAAGCATCCAGCGTATTGTATCTGCCGGCATTCCGGTGATGGGACATTTAGGCTTAACCCCTCAATCGATCTACAAATTTGGCACTTACAATGTAAGAGCCAAAGAAGAAGCAGAAGCCGATAAACTAAAGAAGGATGCCCTGCTGTTACAGGAAGCAGGTTGTTATGCCATTGTACTGGAGAAAATACCAGCCAGTCTTGCCACTGAAGTAAGTGCCTCATTGAGCATTCCCACCATAGGCATTGGCGCCGGAGCGGGCTGTAACGGGCAGGTACTGGTTATGCATGATATGCTGGGCATCAACAATATGTTCAAACCCCGCTTTTTACGACAATACCTCAATTTACAGGAACAGATACATACAGCAATAACACAATATATTTCAGACGTAAAAACGGGTGACTTTCCCTCTGAAAAAGAATCGTATTAAGGTTTTACCGATGGTTATTCATTGTTCACCCAAAACATTTTTCTAAATTGGTGGGGGAAGAATAGATTTGAATAAAATCGGTTATTGGAATTGCCTGTTATCGGAAAAGTCAAAACACATACTGGTAAAGTTCATATTTGAACTGATCTGATAATATACTTCTAAACGCAGTAAAGCTAACAACACTTGTCAGATAAAAAGGTATATTATTTTACTCATACAACTTCAACCACACTTTGCGAAACGACAAAACACTTATAACGATATTTACACACATGGTAGCCTGGGCCTGTTTCTTTTTTGTGCCCTACCTGGTTTTCTTTCCCAGACTTAGAGAGTTCAGCATGAGCGATAATATGCTGACTACCATTATCTGTAATAATATCTTCATTGTTCTTTTCTACTATTTCAATACACATGTATTGGTACCCCGTTTACTCATTAACAAAAAGTGGGGCTGGTATATATTGTCCATCGCAGGCTGTCTTGGCGCATTCCTTTTCTTACCAAAAGAAATTGCCAACTTTCTGGTAGAGCCTGAATTTATTCGCCAGAATAAT
>DPWF01000303.1:0-3555 GCA_003526435.1 Chitinophagaceae bacterium
CGCAGAGTTATACGCGGAGAGTTACTTTAATGCTTTTAACCAATCTACTAAACCAAGGTGAATTTTTGTGGCGACATCAGCATGAAATTTCGGGCTGATGATTTTTTTCTCATCAGCTTCATTGCTCAAGAATGCTATCTCTACCAATACATTCGGGAAATCGGTGGGTGAATTGAGTGCAAAATTAAAACTGCCGATATTGCCAAATTCATTCAGTTTTAACTCAAGCATACGTTTCAATACCGCAGTCGTTAGTGGCCTGAAACCAATATGTTTATAATAAGTACTCGTACCGCTAACACTTGTATTGGCACTGGAGTTCAAATGTAAGCTGATCAACAAATCTGGTTGCTGCTCCTGTAACCATAATATGCGGTCCTTATTATCAAAAGTGGTATCCTCTGTTCGTGTCATGATGATATTTTTCACCCCTTTCAGTTTCAGGTGTTTCTGAAGTGCTTTCGCAAAACGGAGTGTATATAATTTTTCTGAGGCTTTTGCTTTAATACCGGAAGCACCGGTATTGGTTCCGCCATGTCCTGCATCAATAGCAATACGCAAATTGCGCAAATCTGTTTTTTGTGGCTGGCGACGCACCTTCACCACCAATGATCTGCCTATATAACCAATACTGTAGCCCCAATGCTGCTGGTGTTTGAGCTCTATCGTTACCCTGAACACGTCATCTTCTACCTGTTGATAATAGACATTCTTTACTTCTTTTAGTGTTTGTAATTGGGTAATCCAGTTGGTATTACTCTGTACACCGTAAACATCTACCACAATTTTTGAAGGGTTAACTTCCATCCAGCTTTTATAAGGAAGTTTTTCTTCCATGATGATGCCAATATTATCAGTAGCAGAATCGCCTTTAGCACTCATGGATCCTGTTACATACCAGGGTTTGAGCTTATTTATACTGTCGGGCCGTACATACTGCTGTTCTATAAATGCCTGGTGAAATCTGGATAATTGAACGAGGTACATTCCTTTAATAGTATCCATTACACGCAATGCAATATTCGAATCAATATAACCCAGTTTGGCGCCACCAAGCCTGTCTTCACCCAAACCATAAGCCAATGCTGGCAGTTTTCCGGTAGATCGTCCAATCCAGGGTGTGTAAAAACTTGTCTGGGCATATGTTACTGTAACAAAAGCAAAACAGATACAAACGAATACAGATTTCATGTGTTCAAATTAGTATAAATACAAACAAAAAGGCCTCACTGTTTTGGAACAATGAGACCTCTGTTTGAGCAAGCAACCGTAAAACAAAGACCAAATATGTGAAATCTTTGTGAAACACGGTAATTTTTTGCCGCTTTTTTTCTTATAAATGATACCCGTTATCCGATACCAGTTTTTCACAGATACGTCGGCGGGCATCTTTGGTATTAAAGGGTTCTACTTTGGTAAAACGTTTCAGGCCAATATGCATCATTCTCAGTTCGTCGCCATCGGCAAAACTGTTAAGGGCATCTTTACCTGATTTGTTGATACGGTCGGCTGCATCGTATAGATAAGTACGCATGATATCGCTCTGCAACTGGGTAGCAGCAGCCCCTTTCTGTTCGGTGAGCTTCATCACACGCAGCAGGGCACTTTCCGCATTGTAGGTTTCAATGGCCATATCGGCAATATTCATCAGCACTTCCTGTTCTTTTTCCAACTGCATCATCAGTTTCTGTACGGCAGCACCAGCCACCATAAGAATGGCTTTTTTGAAATTGGCGATATATTTCAGTTCCTTACCAAAGGCAGTTTCTTCTTCTGAACCAAAATCAGGAATACTCATCAGTTCTTTCTGAACTGCCATCGCAGGGCCCATCAGGTCAAGTTTACCTTTCATGGCACGTTTCAGTACCATATCTACTGTGAGCAATCTGTTGATCTCATTCGTTCCTTCATAAATACGGTTGATGCGGCTGTCGCGGTAAGCTTTTGAAATCATGTATTCATCACTGAATCCATTACCACCATGTATCTGAACACCTTCATCAACTACATAATCCAATACTTCACTTCCATACACTTTCAGCATGGCACATTCAATGGCGTATTCTTCTGCTGCACCCAGCAACGCTTCCGCAAAAGTTTTACCACTGGCCATCAGCTCATGTTCCTTATCATCAATCCATTTTGATGCACGATACAGGGCACTTTCACAAACCCACATCCGTATGGCCATTTCAGCCATTTTATGTTTGATGGCACCAAACTTGGCAATTGAAATTTTAAACTGTTCCCGGGTAATAGCATACTGAATAGATACAGTAGCCGCACGCTTAGATCCTCCCAATGCTGCAGCACACAGTTTCAAACGACCGATGTTCAGGATATTAAAAGCAATCACATGTCCGCGGCCAATTTCACCCAACACATTCTCAACGGGCACTTTACAGTCCTGGAAATACAACTGAACCGTAGAAGATCCTTTGATACCCATTTTATGTTCTTCCGGACCCTGTGTAAAGCCTTCAAATCCACGTTCTACAATAAAACCGGTGAACTTATCACCATCAATCTTTGCAAAAACGGTATACACATCCGCAAAACCACCATTGGTGATCCAGCATTTTTGTCCGTTCAGGATATAATATTTTCCATCGTCACTCAATTTGGCCGTGGTTTTTGCACCCAATGCATCACTACCACTGTTAGGCTCTGTTAAACCATAGGCACCTTTCCATTCGCCACTGGCCAGTTTGGGAATATATTTCTGTTTCTGTTCCTCTGTACCAAAATACAGAATGGGTAATGAGCCGATACCAGTATGTGCAGCTACTGCAACAGAAAAAGAATGGCCACCACCCAGACCTTCATTTACAATGGTAGAAGTGATGAAATCTTTTCCCAGACCACCATACTGTTCAGGAAAGGAGGTCGACAACAATCCCTGTTCACCGGCTTTCTCCAATAGGGAAGGCATAAGGCCTGTTTCCAGTTTATCAATACGATCAATGATGGGTAACACTTCTGCATCCAGAAACTGGGTACACATATCCATCACCATACGCTGCTCTTCGTTGAAATCTTCCGGTATAAAAGTTTCAAACGGATTGCTCTCTTTAATGAGCCACTCACCACCCTGAAGGGCTTTCGCCTGTTTTGTTGTTTCCATGGAAGTTTGTATTTGTTAATTAGTTAATTAATGATTTGAAGTAGTCCACGGTCTATGGACCATGGATTTATCTCCTAAGTCAAATTATCATACACCCGCTGGAACACCGATTTCACTGTTTCAATCTCATCTTTATTCACTCCTACCAACGCTTCACTCATGGTTTGATTAGCCAGGTCAATCGTGAGGTCTTGTAATCCCCTTGCCGCTTCGGTCAAACAAACCAGGTTAATTCTTCTGTCTTCTTTTGATGCCGTACGTTTTACCAGTTTCTGTTTTTCGAGGTTATCAATCAAACGGGTAATACTTGGTTTGTCGCGAAAAGTTCGGTTACATAATTCCTGCTGGCTCAAACAATCTTCTTTCCACAAATGGTACAATACACTCCACTGTTCAATGGTAATCTCCAGGCCTGCCTGTCTGAAATTCTC
>DPWF01000303.1:3597-16194 GCA_003526435.1 Chitinophagaceae bacterium
CTGTAACCTTCTGGCAACGGCTGTTGAAGCCATACCATTGATTACACTGTATAATTCTCCTCTTTTAAATTGGTTGTTTGACATATAGTTAGCTATGCAACTAATTCAAAGTAAATTCGTTTCTTTGATATTGCCAAGAATAAAACCTTAAAATTCCTTTGCCAGCAACGCTTTTTATAGAATATCAGGGATCAAGACTGCATTACCATCGGTTTGGCTATGGAAATCAATGGCTGTTCTGTTTTCATGGTTATGGTGAAGAGGGCGAAAAATTCCTTTTCCTTGAGGAAGCATTGTCACAAACACATACAGTGATAGCCATCGACATGCCTTTTCATGGTAAAACAGACTGGAGAGCGCCTCTTTTACTGGAACCGGTAGTTTTAATGGATATCATCCGCCAGATAGTACCCCCCGGAATAACGATTCAGTTACTGGGTTATAGTATGGGTGGAAGGGTTTGTTTGCAATTACTCGAAATGTATCCAAAAGAAATCAGCCATCTGGTGTTGCTGGCTCCTGACGGATTACACAAAAATCCCTGGCAAAAACTGGCTACACAAACCTGGCTGGGCCATCAACTATTCAGGGTTACCATGCAATATCCTGGATGGATGTTTACCATGATGGGTCTCGCAACAAAATTCAGGCTTTTTAATAAAAGTATCAGCAGGTTTGCACACCATTATCTGGATGATGCGGGTGAAAGACAAAAACTGTATCAAAGATGGACCTGTATGCGAAAATTCCGACCTGACTTGCATCAATTGAAACAAACCATTGCAGCTCACCGTATACCTGTTCATTTGTTGTTTGGAAGATATGATCGTGTAATTGTTTCCAAACATGGGTTTCGTTTACAGGAAGGATTGGAAGATCTGATTACCGTAGAGGAACTTGAAACCGGACATCACCTGCTACAGGAAAAATACAAAGCCAGCCTGTTAAAGATGTTGACTCCCTAACCTTCTTCAGACTTTCAGACTTTCCGTCTGTCACCCTGACGAAGGAAGGAGAACTTCTCAACCTGCTACTATATAAACATAAATAAGTTTCTTTGCTGCATGTACACGTCTGGACTCATCATTACAACATTTCTGGTATTGGCTTATTGCTGGCTGATTCTCCAGTACAGGAAATGGTTTCGTCGTTTACAAACTTTTAAACCTGCTGCAGGTGTTTCGCCTATTACTTCGTTTTCAATTATCATTCCTGCACGCAATGAAGCAAATGGTATAGAACATTGCATCAGAACTATTCTCAGCAGCAGTTACCCTGATTCACTTACTGAATTAATAGTGGTGGATGACCATTCCACAGATAACACAGCCGAAATTGTACTGCATCTTCAGCATGAATATTACAACTTACAACTCATCCGTCTTGAAGAACATCTTGATGGCAACCCAATGAATGCTTATAAAAAGAAAGCAATTGAAGTGGCTATCAGTAAAAGTAAAAGCGAATGGATCATTACAACCGATGCCGATTGCCATGCCCCTGCTCAATGGCTGCATTTATACGATGCATATATTCAACAAAACAATCCGGTATTTGTAGCCGCTCCGGTAATGTTTACACATACAAAAGGTATCTTGTCATTGTTTCAATTACTTGATTTTATGAGTTTGCAGGGTATTACTGCTGCTGCGGTTTCGGCAGGTTATCATACCATGTGCAATGGAGCCAACCTCGCATACAGAAAAGATGTTTTTTATGAAGTGGGGCAATTTAAAGGTATTGACGAACTGGCGAGTGGTGATGATATGTTATTGATGTACAAGATCAAACAACAATATCCTGGTAAGCTGGGCTATCTTTTTAACCCGGGGGCAATTGTTACTACCGAACCCATGCATAACTGGTCGTCATTTATAAACCAGCGCATCCGTTGGGCAAGTAAGGCCGATCGTTATGATGACAAGAGTGTTTTTCGCATTCTGGTACTTGTATATGCGGTAAACCTTGCTTTGTTGATTTTATTACCTGTGAATCTTTTTGTTGCGGGCGAAATAGCGCATTGGCTTACACTAATACTGATAAAAACCATGGTTGAGCTTAGCTTCATGCGGCCAGTGGCGCGTTTTTATCAACAGCAGGATGTTCTTTTATATTTTCCTTTGATGCAACCCTTGCACCTGCTGTACACAGTAATAGCCGGATGGCTGGGCAAATTTGGAACCTATCGGTGGAAAGGGAGAAAAGTTCACTAAATAAAATGCTTTACTACATTTTTGGTTCGCTCTTTTCAGGCCACCAGGAATACAGGATCATAATCGCCAAACCAACCAGGAGAAAACAATATTTTAAGAAATTCCACATAAATAATATTATACATAAATGATACCAATACTGTTAAAACGTTTATTCTATATGATCGCTTTTCGGTAAATATTCATTTCCAATCGGCGATTCATATAAATCAGTAATTTCCCACAGTGACTGCCATCTTCAATACGTCATCCACCTTCAAAAAGTTGCTCCATAATAAAGGAGCTGCATTTGGATTGATCCTGATCATACTCAGTCTGCTGCTTGCAGTGTTTGGTTATTTTTTGGTGCCCGACTCTTCTCCCAATGCCAACCGTATGATTCCTGAGATCGGGAGTAAAAAACCGGGGTATGAAGTACAACTGCTTCGTATTCATCGCGAAAAAACGGGTAACCCAGCTTCTTTTTTTTCGAAACTGCTAAATGGGGTTGAAGATCAATGGCAATATGTACCTGTTGAGTCGTACCGGGCACAAGAAGACAGTATCATTTATCAACGCATTGTAGATGAAAGAATTACAGAAAGAAAATCGGCACTGCTATCCCAGGTAGCTCCCGAACCCGTTATACATGCAACATTTTACCTGGGCACCGATAAATTCGGAAGAGATATTTTAAGCCGCCTTATTATTGGTGTAAGGGTAAGCCTTGCAGTTGGTATTATTGCCGTGATCATTTCACTCAGCATTGGTATGATACTGGGTGCGCTGGCGGGTTATTTCAGAGGCAGAACAGATGATATCATCATGTGGTTCCTGAATGTTATCTGGAGCATCCCTACCCTGCTGCTGGTTTTTGCCATAACCTTGGTACTTGGAAAAGGATTCTGGCAGGTATTTATTGCGGTTGGACTCACCATGTGCGTGAATGTGGCCCGCCTGGTTCGCGGACAGGTAATGGGCATTCGTGAACTGGAATATGTTGAAGCAACAAGGGTACTCGGGTATTCGCATATGCGCACCATTATCAGACATATTCTACCCAATATTCTCGGTCCGGTGATGGTAATTGCTGCCAGTAATTTTGCATCAGCTATTGTTATAGAAGCTGGTCTTAGTTTTTTGGGTGTGGGCGTACAACCTCCGCAGCCGAGTTGGGGATTGATGATCAAGGAGAACTATAATTTCATCATCACCAATAATCCAATGCTCGCTCTTGCACCTGGTATTGCCATCATGTTACTGGTACTTGCTTTTAACTTACTCGGAAATGGTTTAAGAGATGCTTTGAATGTTAAAGGTGAAAGATAATAACTGTACAATTATTTACCTTTTTACGCTGCGAGGCTTTCTTTTTCTTCACGTAGTTTACCATCAAGTACTATCACCATCCCCATACAGAGCCAGAAGAGACTGCCGATTTTATCTGTTTCAATCATATCGCTGATAAAGTTGATGGTACCAATCATAACAAGTATTACAGTTACTGTTATTGTTACGGCCCTATAGAAATAACTATGCAATGCGTGATAAATTTTTTGCAGGCGCATCAGCATAAAAAAATAAAGCGTACAAAAAATAATAAGACCAATAACGCCCTGTTCCAGTGCAGTCAGTAAAAAATAATTGTGTACAGTAGAATGTTCGGGATTATTACTTACCCATGTTTCAAAACGCTGTACCGTATAAGGGCGATAATGAAGATAGAATGATGACGGCCCAAAACCTGTTAACGGTTTATTGGCCAGCATCCTTGCACCTGCCACCCATCTGTAAAAACGCTCTGCATTGGAAACATCTTTGAGTTCTACCGTAGCCGACAGGTGTTGCGAAAAATCGGTATGAAAAATGGTTTTATCATGATCTGGCGCAAAGCGGAAATAACGTTTGTCTGTTATCAGCCATGCTGTAGACAGCAACACTGCTGTAACCGCCAATATAATTAAGGCGCCCATTTGTTTTTTCCTGACGACAAATACCGACACAACTCCTGCCAGCAAAGCAAGCCAGGCACCTCTGGAATAAGCAAGTATTAAAGCAGACAGCCCCATAACTAAGGCAATGAATAACCATTTCCGCTGAAGAGTTTGCCTCGGTGTAAGATGATAAACACAAAACAAAACAGCTAACAGGCAAACCAGCATAGATGCATAGTTCACATGATTTCGGAAGAAAGGAAACAAGTGTCGGTTTATACTTTCAAAACTAAATTCATCTACACCATGCCGAAACAAAGTAGTGGCTATTACAAAACCCATGGGCCATAACAAACAGGCAGTAAGTTTTTGTATCCCTGAAATACTATTGAGCCATACCGTTGGTAAAATAACAAAGGGAATAATGTACCAGGTTTTAGCCAACAGAAATTTCATTGCCGGAATTGGTTCTATGGCATAAACCATGGTAATAGCGATCCAGCATACGTGAAGAATCAGTAAAAAAAATAAGGGGTGTTTCCATACTATTAATGGGAAATGGTGGGGCTTATGCCACCAATAGAGCAGTGCTAACCCAGTGAGTAACAACATCAGTATCTCATCCGGAAAATCGAGTCCGAGTTGAGGCGTAATATTCAGCTCAGTCGATAATGGCAGCATGCATAACAGCAGCCAGAATAATTGTTGTGTATGTTGTGTTGATACCTGAAAGATGAAGGGCAGAATAATCCATGCAAAAGGAATGATCATCCATTGCCATTGCTGGCATATGATGGCAATAACTGAAAAGCCTAAAAACAATAATAAGGCAAATATTTCCTTTGGCTTATATGCTACAATTAAGGAACGCATTATGATGCCTTTTTGCGGTTTCCCAGCAGCAGTAGCAATAAAGAAAAAATAAATCCTGCAATAGTTGCGGCAAGAATGATAGCAAGTTTGTCTGGACGTTCTGCTTTAGCAGAAGGCACCGCAGGCTCCAGCACATATAATGCATCAGGAGCTGTTTCGCCCATTAGTTTAAAGGTGGCAGCCGTTTTTCTGTAACGGGTCAATTGCTCCAGCAGGGTTTCCATGTGTTTCTGCACCAGTACCCCTTGCGCAGTAGACCTGTTTAACAGGCTATCATTTAATTGTCTGTACTGCTGTTCTGTTTGAATAATTGACTGGTTCAGCTTATCTTCTGCCGACTGATAATTGGATTGCCATATTTCTTCCAGTTGTTTCTTTACAATACCGATCAATGTATTGATGATGGAAGCAGAGAGTTCCCTATCTTTGGTCCAGCAAATAATTTTTAATTGCCCCTGTTCTGTTCTTTGCAGTGACAGATTATCCCTTAGTTTTAAAACAGCTTTTCGCCTGAGTATCTGTAACGGATCATTACCGAACTGGTAATATTCAACCAGCTTATATTCATCTACCAGTTGTTTGTAAGTGGTATCAAGATCTGCAATACCTATTATACGGTCGAGATCGTCGCCTGAGCCAAAATAAGAATACAGCCCCTGTATATTTTCACTAAACAAACGCGATTTATCTGCCAGTTGCGGATTGGCCGATATGAGCTTTGCGGTGGAGCGATACTGTTTGGGCATCAAAAAACTTGTAATGGTTGCTACAAGTGCAGACAGCATGGTAAATAGCAATAGCTTTTTCCAGTTTCGCTGTATGAGATCTGCAGTGTCAGCCATATTGAATGATGGGTTATTCATGCCTTATGAAAGTACAATTAAATGATTGATCTTTTAGCTGTTTTCAGAGAGCACCACCACATTTCTGTCGAGGCTTTCTTCAAGTGAGATAAAAGTTTCTGTTCTTTCAATACCTTTTATTTTTTGTAGTTCATCGTGTAATACGTAGCGCAGTTCCTGTATATCCTTACAAACAATTTCAGCAAACATGCTGTAATTACCCGTGGTATAATTGAGTCTAACGATCTGCGGGATCTTTTTCAGTTCTTTGGCAACTGTATCGTACAATGAACTTTTTTCGAGGTAAACGCCAATAAAAGCAATTACATCATAACCCAGGGCTTTGAGATCAACAGATAGTTTTTTACCTTTCACAACATTCAGCTCTTCCAGTTTTTTTATACGTACATGAATGGTACCCCCGGAAACAAAGAGTTTTTTGCCCAGATCGGCATAAGAGATCTCTGCATTTTCCATCATTTCCTGTATGATCTGGTAATCCAGTTTGTCAAGATTTAATTTGGCAGACATTTTTACTACTATTTTTTGATAAAATTCAATTAATAAACAATTTTATTAAATAATATTTATATTTTCAAAATAATTATTGAATTATTTGTAACGAATAGGCCATTTAACCTAATTTTGTGTTATCAAACAAAGAAATAGTTCTTATATACTGTGGGGTGATGAAACTTTTGGCAGACATGCCCTCTTGTCTCGGGGGTGAGGATAACAGGACAAACGTAGTGTAGAGCCGGATCGGTAGCAATATCGGTTCGACCAGGGTCGACCACTGAACTTTGCGCTATAGCTAACTGCCTCGTGGAGGTTCGATCCCTCCCCCTACAGCACAACATCTAAAAAGGCTTTGTAAATCAATGATTTACAAAGCCTTTTTAGTTTTGGGGCAAAATCTGGGGCAAAGAATAGGGAAAACACTATTCTTCAAATTTCAATCAGTTTCCAGAATTCAGGATAACTACCAATTACAATACAAAGCCCGCTAAATAGCGGGCTTTGTATTATGTCCAAATTGACTTTGCTTTCTGATGATTTCCTCTATATCTGTCCTCGCAAAATATCGCCTTGATTGTATCTTGAAACTCTTCAACCGACCTTCTTTGATCAATGCGTACAATGTTGGTTTTGAAATACGCAAAATCATACATACTTCCTGTGGCACTAGCAATGTCTTTTCACTAAGACTCTCGGGAATCACCACAGTATGGTTGATTTTAGTATCTACTACATCCTCGATCATCGCACGTATCTTCTGTAAAAATTCCGCAGGCGGATAAGGGAATAACATTAGTTCTTCTGCCATACTTCACATTTTCTGATTCACTATAATTTATTCAAATAAAACACACTCCCTTTTTGAGAATTAGTCGATGGTTGATAAAAAATATATCCACCTTCGACCAAATCCCGCATACATTTATTAAAGGTTCGTCTGCTAATCTTCGCCAGTGACGAAACACGGTGTCGGTATATAAATGTCGGAGTTGATTTGGAAGCGTATTGAGCGAAGAGGAGCAATGCTGTATATAAACTTATGTGCGATGCCCCTATGCGCGCATCGTCCGAAATTGCATCATAAAACGCTACCAACCTTTCCTCAACATTCATCACAACACATTAAATCAGCTTGCGCACTTTACCGACTTTACGTTTCTTGACAATCTTTCTTTCCTTCGTCCCTCTGGTAACGGTATCGTTATCAGTTACTTCTGCTGCGGTAGCTTTTCTTCGATTTTTCACGCGCTTTTCTACCCATTGATTCAGCAAGAATCGATACGCACCATCAACCCCAATACCTTCCGTCTGAAGAAAATAAAATCGTTGGGAAACTTCCAATCTACTGCGAGCTGTTGTAAGGCTACCCGTCACCTGTTCCATAAGGGTTCCCGTCCAGAAACGAAGCTTCAATAAATCAGCATATACCTTACCATCTTCAACAGCGCTAAGCTGAAGTAAATCACTCATTACCGAATCAATGGATTTCTCTCGTAGCCATGTAGCTTCATCGTTAAGCCGGAACTCAACACCTATTTCTGTTTGTTGCCAGTTAATTGCCATCATGGTTGCTTCAAGTTCTTGTAGCGAAATATTATTGATCCGATGGTCGGGCATAGGAAGTTGTCGGATCAAAGAAGCCTCATAAAAGTCTGTTGTATAAACATCATCGTTTTTTATGAAGAGTATCTGACAATTCAAGGTATCATTGTTAAAAGGTATTTTATCATACAAAGTAAAACGCGCAGGACGGCAACAGATATGCTGAAGCAACAAACGATCCAGGTGCTGAAATCCAGCCCTGGAAAGCGTGGCACATAGAGCCAAGTAATTTTCTTTGTTCATACTCAAGTCTTGTTAGTTTACAGCAATCAAATTTTCATTCCCTTTTTCTGACCAGTCCGTTTCTTCGTAACCATCGTATTATTTTTCAATTCTCTTCCTTTTCTGACTTCTTGCTTCACTTCTTGTTTGGACTCACCTGCAGCTGGCTCATGCCTAACACTTTGCCCCTTCTCCACCTTCGGTAACTCTTCATGTTTCATCATCTTAAACTGCTCATCATATACATTGATGGTTTTGTATTTCGGATTGGCTTCAAGGAACACTTTTATCTGTTCGCCATCTTTATCCATCGTGGCCATTTGTATATTCCCTTTTTCAAGTGAACGTAAAAGGTCTTTTTCTTTATCACCACCATCGAGTTCTAGAACAGGAAAACGAGCGATGGATTCACGCAACTCATAGCCATAATTCTCCGTGTATTTATTCACCATGGAATTCCCTTTTTCATCTTTGTTATCAAAGTCAAGCTGCATCCAAGCTTGGTATTCTTC
Source organism: Chitinophagaceae bacterium (assembly GCA_003526435.1). Taxonomy (GTDB): domain Bacteria; phylum Bacteroidota; class Bacteroidia; order Chitinophagales; family Chitinophagaceae; genus Sediminibacterium. Next base: position 12,294 of record DPWF01000303.1, read on the forward strand.
CCCCTTCGCATTGGTCATTTCCTTTTTAACGGCTCGCCCTTGCAGGAGATTATACGCCTCCTTTGCAGTAACGCCTTTGCCTTTATTGATTTGCAAACTCTGTTCAATTTTTTCGCCGTTAGAATTTTCAATTGATGCTTTGTAACGGTTAAAGAAATACATATCAGAAGTATTCGATTTGCGAAAGTCAAGTACTGCATCAAAGGGTCGGTTCCCTATCTGTGTGGTAAAATGCAACTGAAACTCATCCTTTTTAGCTGCGATATTTTTTTCAAGTTCTGGATACAGAGCTTCACCAAAACCTGTGTACTTGATATTGTCTTTTAAGTACTGTAAGTTTTCCATGTTCATAGTGTTTTGTTTTAAAGTTGAAATATGTAAATGATTACCATACGGTATTTGTCTGAGTAGGTCTTCTGGAGTCTTGATTTGGATAACCTGAAATGAATCCTTATCTGAAGTATTATCCTGGGCAAATTGATGTGCATCATCTTTTGAGTTGAAAAAAAGAACATCTCCTTTTTCAATCAGGTACGAGCCGTTGTTATAGGCAACCCATTGTTTGTGATTAGCAAGTGCAATCCGGGCAAGGTCTAATACTTCGTTAGCAATGGGGTGTTCTTGCTCTTGAACAACAGATTCAGAAAATATTTTTTTACCTAAGCTGCCAATTAATACAGAATCGATTTGTACTTCCATGGGCTCTCCATCCCAATAACGATGAAGTAAATCAGCGATAATAGTTTTTGATTTTTCGTCGGCAGCCGCATATGCAGAAAGTGTTTCAATGAGTGACTCCAATCGGTTGAACACCACTTTATCGCTAAAGCTCTCAGCCTCGGTATTTGCTTCTAATGGATCATAAAAAACTTTTGACCAATCAAAAGCATCCATCTCTTCAATCAATGCGGCCATTGTAGATTCAGTTTTCACATAGTCATGGAGATCAAGAATGAATTGCGGTTCAATAGTGATCGTAGGTTTCTGAATACCATCAGCGTAAGCCTCTCGAAACCTATCAACTAGGTATTCATGCGTCAGCTCAACAGGAAGCAAAACAATATTTTTTTGTTGTTGCTGATTAAAATCTCGAAAATTCAATGCTTGAATTTCTGATTGAAAGAAATGGAGATCAGTAAAAGATAACTGCTGAATAGATTGATTAATACCAACCCATGGCTTACCAGTTTGAATAGCATCCTGTAACCCATTAATAATAGAAGCACTCTGCCCAAATGGAATCATCATAAGAATTCATTTATTGAATAATAGGTGCACTGAATAGAAAGCGATTGGTTATCCTCATCTGCAAATGCCTATCCCCTTGTTTTTCATGAATAGAGATTTGTAAATCCTGCTTCGGATTAAAATCTTGAACAGGGATCAACAACGTGAGAATACCCACCTCTTTATAGGCAAGTTTTATTTGAGAAGGCTCAATAAGTAGTGGTAGTATTTCTGTCTCATGCACCGGTGAACGGCGTGGTAGATTTGTGCTAAATAACCGCATCCTGATTTTACCAACAGAGAAAAAAAGTGAAGAGTGATTCACAATTCGAATTTTGAGAGCCAGCATTTTACCGGTACTGTAAATACCAACAACAGCAACTTGAACTTTCCCAGCACTATATCGTACACCATACATATTATTGCGCTGTGGTATTACTTTACGCACAATTCCCATCATACTGGTATCCTTATCTAGGTATTCACCTGCGCCTAAATCAATTGTTAGCATGGTAGGACTTGAATCATAATACACTAAAAAAGAGTACAGCTTTCCATCGCTGGTAATCACAGTAAGATTAGTGGTATCTGTAAACAGGGTATCTGCTTTCACACGAAGAATGAAATCAGTTGACTTTTGAACAATGATATTGGCAGAGCCTCTGTCAATAGAAAGGATCGTAGCAGGAAATATTAGATTTGAGGTCTTGTTTAATGTAACACCTAAATCACGAATGGGAATAGCTTGTTGCGCAGACATTATACCAGTCAGCAGTAACATACATATCATCATGACCCACCTTTTCATTCTCCACTGTTTTTAGCTATTAGTAATATTGGATAGCCCGTTGGCAAATTCACTCGAATGGCTTTTACTTTTCGAGAAACAAGACCTTTGACTGCGCCAATACCCGCAGACATCACTTGTGTTTTTACGGAAGCGTCAAAGCCACTGACACCAATAGACTGGACAGCACCATCCGCCGATTCTTTAACTACATCTCTGGTAATCGAACCTGGCACATAGATGCCTTCCAGCCCATCCATATCATAAACCGTCAGTATGACTTTAAAAACTTGTTGAGCAATTCTGATAGAAGGTATTTGAATGTGTAATCGTTCTGCGTTAAGCGAAGCAACACCAGAAAGAACGGTACCGGCAGGAACTTGGCTTCCACTTATTTGAATAGGACTTCGTAATTCCACCCGAACCGTCGAACCTTGCTGCACAACCTGACCATAGGGAATGGTCGCCCTGATACCTTGACCAGGTTCAGCAGCTGAAGAAAGATCATCATAAAAAACCGACTGAGTCAACCGATCTTTTCCAAAATACGTAGCAGTATTTTTATCTGGGATAGATACGCCCAATGCTTGTTCTTTACGAACAAAAGGATGGGGTTTCGATTCCTGCAAAGAAGGTTGTTGTAGTTCCTTTAATTTATCAAGTGTTGCATTGATGGCATCTAATTCAGGGTCAACTATCTTGACAACCTTTTGATCTGGTATAACCACCCCTTCTTGCTTTTCTTCTACCCAACTTTTCTTATCAAACACAGGCGAATAAGCTTCCTCCTCAATAACAGGAGAAGCTGAATAAGACAGCCTGTCCACCTTTACATTCTTAACTCTATATGGATCCATCTGCAACTCTTCCCTCTTTTTTATGGAATCCGCTTTAGCGACTGCATAAAAACTAAGCTTATCACTCGTGCTGTCTTTGGTAATGTTGGGGGAAGGCAGTTGGGTATTAAATCCACCATTTTGAGCAATCTTTTCATCGCTTGGTTTGAACAAACCACTCAATATCCAAATGATAAGAATGAGAAATGGCAATACAATCAGCCCCAGTTTCCACCACGAAAATTTCTTTTTCATCGCTCTTCTATTTTGAGGTCTTTATTTTCTATCGTTTCCCATTTCTCAATGATGAATCCGTGTGGATTATGGGTAGTTCTTGCAACAGTTCTTAAACGGCCGGTAGTGATCAGATTTCTAGTGACTATACTGGTAGAGCGTAGGATTTTGAGTGTCGCAAAACACATAAAGGAATACGGCTCCGACACCTCCGTCATTTGTACACTGTCAATCATTATTTGCTGACTGATATTACCAGAAATAACCCCTGCGATATAACCTGTTTCAATCAAATCATCATACTGTCTTTTAGCTGACTCATCTGCGAGGTAAAGCGCCCGTTTCATAGTCGCATTGATCGCTTGTTCATCTGGATCTAGAGAGAAGAAGAGTTCGTGAAACCTTGCTACATGATCCCTTGCCTCTACACCAATATGTTCTCTTCTAGTGGATGCAAAGACTTCTACTGCCCGACCGTTGTGCAAGACATACACTTTGTCTTGTGCGGATACTGAAAGAATATGGTTGGTATAAATAGCATAACCACTTACTAATAGGGAACCTATTACAACCACGATCATCATAAGTCGCATCGCTCGAAATGCCACATCAATATTTTGCGTTGGCTTAAACATTATTTTCCATTTAATTTATCCTTGAAATAGCCGCTATTCAGACCGTGATTACTCATACTCCCGCTCATTTGAGAAGCCCCACTACCAAAAGCATCAGCAGACATCCCACTCGCAGCAGCGCTACCCACCGACTTGACAGTACCCACAGATAAACTGGTTACTTTGTGCAACAGGGCATTACC
>DPWF01000280.1:0-3571 GCA_003526435.1 Chitinophagaceae bacterium
GTGTATGAAGATACATATAACAGTGGACTGGGTAGTAACGGATTAACCAGTGCCCGTCATGATGTATTGGAGAAATATTATGCGGAACAGTATCCTGAAACCTATGAAACCTCATTATCGGATGCAGTCGTTTATATCGGAAAAAATAAGATGACAGAAACCATCACTGTGCAGGGTTTTGGTGATCTGCAGGTGGCGAAATTATTGCTGAGTCCTACTCGTACTTATGCACCCCTGGTAAAACAATTGCTTGATCAATATTTTAACCAGATACATGGAATGATACATTGCAGTGGGGGCGGACAAACCAAATGCATGAAATATCTTCCAAAGCCGTTTAAAATTGTAAAAGATAACCTGTTTGAAGCTCCACCCATCTTTAAACTGATTCAGGAGAATTCAGGAGCTGATATGCGCGAAATGTATCAGGTATTTAATATGGGACATCGTCTGGAAGTTTTTACCGATGCCACAACAGCCAGTGCCATGATTGGCATTGCTGACAAACTTGGTATTGAAGCCAAAATAGTGGGAAGGGTTGAAGCCGCTGAAAAAGCCAGTCTCCACCTGCATACCACAGAAGCTGAAATCATTTATGAATATTAACAGGATCAAAACCTGCTGATCCTTATTTTTGAATAGGACCAGCAATGATCTGTTTAGAAATTGTAATTTAGAACCATGTCAGAAACAGTCGTATCCATACATAATGCCAAAATCTACCAGGGTGGTAGTCTCATTTTAGAAGATGTAAATTTCTCCGTGAACAAAGGAGAGTTTGTGTACCTCGTTGGTAAAACCGGTACCGGTAAAAGTAGTTTGCTGAAAACATTATACGGTGAATTGCCCCTTACAGAAGGCAGTGCATCAGTAGTGGGTTTTAACCTGCGTGAGATGGACTGGAAAAAAGTACCGTTCCTTCGCAGGAATCTTGGTGTAGTGTTCCAGGATTTTCAATTGCTGACAGACAGGAACGTACATGAAAACCTTCGCTTTGTATTGAAAGCTACAGGCTGGCAGGATGAGAAACTGATCGAAGAAAAGATCAATGATGTATTGGATAAAGTGGGTTTGAGGAGCAAAGGCTTCAAAATGCCTTTTGAAATGAGTGGAGGGGAACAACAACGTGTAGATATTGCCCGTGCCCTGCTCAATTCTCCCAAACTGATTCTTGCCGATGAGCCAACGGGTAATCTCGATCCCGAAACCAGCGATGAAATCATGCAATTACTCATCCAGATAGCCCATGATTACGGAACCGCTGTGATTATGGCCACACACGATTTTATCGTTATCAACCGCTATCCCTCCCGAATCCTCAAAACAGAGAAAGGCAGGGTGATGGATAGTGCAGCCGTGCAGGCATAAGAAGTAACAAATCAAAATTCAAAATTCAAAAAGCAACTAGCTGCCTCAGATATAATCGTGCGCTGCAACGATTCTCCGATTTTCAAATTTTCAAATTCTCATCTAATCATCAACCCGGCCAAATCCATTCCACCTGCTTTTTTGCATTTCTTTCATTGTTAAACAGCTCCTTGGTGAGGAGGCTTCTTTTTTCAGTTTCTTCTTTTGTAAAGGGGGTAGAAAACAAGGTTTCAATTCTTTCTATAAAATCTTCGGCACTATTTGCGATATGACAAACAGGTGCAAGTCCTGAATGATTTACTGTAGACTCATTTACAAGGCAATGTCTGCCATTAAAAATGGCATTCACCAGTTTTATCTTGATGCCGGTATTTGTATAGGAAGGAAGGATATTGATTTGAGCTTTGGCAATCATATCCTGCATTTCTTTTTCGGAAGGATCAGCCACCAGGCAAGTATGGCCCATGCTATGAGCCAGTTCATGGAGTTTTTCGGAAGGGTTATGCCCTGCTATAACAAAAGGAATATCGGTTTTGCTGAATACTTTCTCCAATAGCCAGGTGGCGGCTTTTTCATTGGCATCTACACTAAGGTCGCCATGATAGAGGCAAAAACTGCCATAACCATGTTTTTCTTCTACACTCCAATGATCAGGTATATATAGTGGCAGGGGGTCAATATGGTTCACATGAAATTCATTCCGGTAAACATCGTTATCGGCATCCGGCATTCCCCAGAAAATGGCTTTGGCGGCAATTTTCTGTTCGTATGCTCTCAGCATAATACTTTCTCTTTTATAATAAAGTTTCCGGAAAGCAGAGCTGGCCTGCCTGCAGAGATCATTGTAGTATTGATATTCTACATTATGAAGCCGTACAAAACAGTCACGGTTTTGAAAACGGTCATCCATCAACGGATAAGTGCAATGCACGCCTTCCATCATGATGGGATAATTGTTGTTGAGCAGGTTTTGAAGCAGTACTTCATTTTTTCTTGAAGCAACAACATAGGGGAGAGAGGTAGAAATACCTTTATGACCAGTAAAGCGCTGGTAGTATTGAACAGAAGCACAATATTGATTCAATGCAGGTTGTTCTCCTCTGCCATAATCAAAACAGTGAAGATGAATATGAACACCCGCAGCCTGCAATGCTTTTAACTTATAGAATACATCATATATACCACCCTGGTTAACAGGATAAGGAACAGTGTACGATATGATGTTCAGGTGTTTTTCCATTATGCCAGTGCTTGGTAAAAACGGGTGAGTTTTACTGACTCATGCTCCCAATTGAGTACAGAACGTGCTTCCAGGGCTTTTTGTTGCAAACTTTTATATAATACAGTATCGTTGAGTAATTTGTTCAGTTCACGGGCTATTGTAACGCTGTCGGTTGCGCTGGTTAAATGGGCAAAACCAAATTCATCATTGATAGCCCTGTATTCAGGGTAAGCGACGCATAACTGTGGAATACCCGCCATCATGTAATCAAAAAAACGGTTCGATAATGACTGGTACTGGTTAAGTCCCTTCTCATCAAAAAGGGTAAGTCCGAGTAAAGCTTTCTGTGTAATTGTTTGAAGGGCGGCGGGAGATAGATAGCCCCTTAATTCAATCTTCTCTTCAAGCTGGTATTGTTGAATAAGTGCACGAGTTTGATCATAATAGTTACCCTTGCCACAAATGACCAGCTTTGCATTTACATGTAGCATAGCTGGTATCAACGTATCAAAACAACGTCCTTCATTAACGGATCCCTGGTATAAAATAAAATTTTCCTTCTCAACAGCTTGTAAACGGTATGCATGCGGAAGATTTCTGATGATATCATATTGAACACCATACTGTTGCTGCAGCCAATTGGCAATAAATTGATTAACGGTGTATCCGTTTTTAAACCTTTTCACCGCAAATCTTTCAATCCGTAACCATATTTTATGTATCACGGGTCTGCGTATAATTTCAAACTGTTCTGTAAACAATTCATGGGCATCGTACACCCTAATTTGTTTTTTGAGTACAGAAGAAAAATAGCAGGGGAGAATACTATCGAGGTCAATTGCACAAACAATATCAGCTCTCTTTATCAGTAAAAATAAAAGCAGCCTGATATTATACTCGATGTAAAACAAAGGTCCTTTCTCCCAAAAACAGGAAAGCCTTTTCTGGCCGAATGGTTGATCCGATAGTGGATCTGAATCA
>DPWF01000280.1:3586-9303 GCA_003526435.1 Chitinophagaceae bacterium
CCTACCAGTAAAACTTCGAACCCATTCCTGCTCAATGTACCGGCAATGCGATGCATGCGCTGGTCATAATTAAGGTCGTTGGTAACTGTGAAAATGATCCGCTTCAAATCGAGGGGTTATTCAACAAATATACAGTCATAAAACCTCGAAGGAGCGGGTTAAAAAATCATTTTTTTAAATTAAAATAAATGCTTTAACTTATTAAATGTCAAATAGTTATATCGTTTTCGTTTTTATGTATTTTTTTCATCATCCTTTTTCTCCACCTATTATACACAGCGATATAATCTTTCCGTAAAATCTACCCCTTTTCCTGTATGTTCGCAGGTACTAAATAGAGGAAAAGTGAGATTAAAATCATTAGAAATCAAAGGGTTCAAAAGTTTTGCTGATAAAACCGTGGTGAGTTTTGATGAAGGTATAACCGGCATCATCGGTCCCAATGGTTGCGGCAAGAGTAATATCATTGATAGTATCCGTTGGGTAATAGGCGAACAAAAAATATCGGCACTAAGAAGTGAAAACCTCGAAGCATGGGTTTTCAACAGTAGTAAAACAAGAAGTCCGAGTGGTCTGGCAGAAGTAAGTCTCACTTTTGAAAACACCAAAAATCTCTTACCAACTGAATTCAGTACCGTAACCGTAACACGTCGTTTTTATAAAAACGGAGAAAGTGAATACAGGCTGAACGATGTAACCTGCCGTTTAAAAGATATCCATAACCTCTTTCTTGATACGGGTGTAAGTACAGACAGTTATGCTATCATTGAATTGGGTATGGTGGATGATATCATCAAAGACAAAGAGAACAGTCGTCGCCGCATGCTTGAACAGGCAGCGGGTATCACCATCTACAAAACACGTAAGAAGGAAGCCAAGAATAAACTTGATGCTACAGAGCAGGATCTGGCACGTATTGAAGATTTATTATTTGAAATCAATAACCAGTTAAAAACACTGGAGAACCAGGCGAAAAAGGCTGAGAAGTATTACGAGATCAAAAAAGAATACAAGGAAGTATCAGTAGAACTGGCCAAAGCAGCTTTGGAAGGGTTTAACATCACTTACAAAGAACTGAATGAACAACAGGAACTCGAGATCAATAAAAAAGTACAGCTCGATGCAGAAATTGCATTGGAAGAAGCTGCCATTGAACAGGAGAAAGTAGGTTTTATTGAGAAGGAAAGAGCGCTGCAAAGCATGCAGCATGAGTTCAATGACCTGCTGCAAAATCTTCGCAGCAAAGAAAATGAACGAAACCTCGCTACACAGAAATTACATTACCTCAAAGAGAAGGAAACCAGTTTAAAGGATTTCCTCGAAAAAGCATCGGGACAGTTAAAAACCATTGGAGATTCTATTGAGTACACACAAATACAGGTGGGTGAAGAAGAATCGCGTTTGATAGAACTGCAGGACAGGGTAGAAACGGCCAAGCACGATATAGAAGACAAACGCCGTCTCTTCGATGAGCGCAGGAGTGGGGTTGATGCTTTGCGAAACCAGTATCAGCAGATACAACGTAACCAGTTTGACGCAGAAAAGAAAGTAGCCGTAGCCGACACTTCTATTCAGAACCTGCAGCGTGCACAAACACAATTGAATGAAGAAAAGCAGAACCGCGAACTGCAACTGGAACAGTTACAAACAGAACTGACAGAAAAAGAAGAAAGCCTGGAAGCGCGTCGTGTAGACCTGCAACAATTACAGGAACAGCATGAGCGTACCCGTGAAAATATTTTTGAAACACAGGCACAGCTTGAGGTATTACGTAATGAACTGGCAGAAGAGAACCGTAAACTGGATGCCAAGCGAAACGAATACAACCTGTTGAAAAGCCTCATCGATTCGATGGAAGGTTATCCGGAGAGTATTAAGTTCCTGCATAAAAATCCGTCCTGGAACCATGCAGCGCCCATTCTTTCCGACATTATTTATGTAAAAGAAGAATTCAGGACGGCTGTTGAAAATGTACTGGAGCCATACCTCAATTATTATGTTGTAAATAACCTCCAGGAAGGATTGCAGGCCATTCATTTGCTGGATGCCAACAACAAAGGGAAGGCTAACTTCTTTATGCTGGAAAAATTTGCCGACCTGCGTGTGGAAACCCACCAGCCTGCAAATACCATTCCTGCGATGGATGTAATTGAAGTGGATGAGCAATACCGTAAACTGGCAGAGTATTTATTGGGTAATGTTTACATCGCTGAAAATGATGAAGCAATTGCCAACAGCAATGGTGCAGTGGTGCTCGAAAAAACGGGTAAATATGTAAAAGGTAAATACACTCTTACCGGTGGTAGTGTAGGTTTATTTGAAGGAAAGAAAATTGGCCGGGCCAAGAACCTCGAAAAACTGGCAGAAGAAATACAGGATCAGGAATCGGTAGTAAGCCTGCTGAAAGCCGATATACAGGCTAAGCACAATGAAGTGATTGCATTTAATGAGCAGTTAAAAGAAAATGCGATTAAGCAAACGGAGAACGAGATCAACCAGCTTACCAATCAGGTATTTGCTACTAAAAACAGGATCGAAAACTTACAGGCAGCACAGCAGAACGGTTTACAGCGTTTAACGGATATTGAAACCCGTTTGCAGGATGAACAGGATGCCATTGCAGCTACAAGAGAAGAGTTGCATCAGCTCAACGACCAGTTATTACAAACCGGTGAGCAAATGAAACTGGTGGAACAGGATTACCAGTTGGCTGAACAGGAATATAACTATGCATCGGTACAATACAATGAAACCAACCTGCAGTTAACGCGTCAGCAAAGCAAGATAGCCACCCTCAAGCAGGAACTGGTATTCAAAGAGAATCAACTGAGCGAATTACATCAGCAGATTGAAAGCAATACATCTCAGTTATCAGAAGCGTCAGGCAATATTGAAGAAGGAGAAAAAGCATTGATTGGTTCTGAGGAATTGCTGATTGAACTGATGCGTAAGAAAGAAGAAGAAGAGAAAAAATTAAATGAAGCCGATCAGGCCTATTATAACCTGCGGAATGCTCTGCAGGAAAAAGAAAGTGAGTTGAGGCTGAAAGTGAAGAGCAAGGAAATGATTGATCACCTGGTAACAGAGATCAAAGACAGGCTGAACGAACTGAAACTGCAACTGGCAGGAATGAAGGAAAGGTTGAGTGTAGAATTTAAAGTAGAACTGGATGAAATACTTGACCAGGCCCGTACCACAGAAACCACACTCGAAGAGTTACAGGCTACCAGCGACCGCATGAAAAAGCGACTGGAGAATATGGGAGAAGTAAACCCCACTGCCATAGAAGCTTTCATGGAAATGAAGAAACGTTATGAATTCATTCTGGAACAAAAGAATGACCTTGTTTCTGCCAAGGAAAGCCTGCTGCAAACCATTCAGGAAGTGGAGGCAACAGCCAATCAACAGTTTCTCGATACGTTTAACCAGGTACGCGAAAACTTTCAGAAAGTATTCAAAGCCCTGTTTACCGAAGAAGATACGGCCGATATGGTATTGGTAGATCCCACCAATCTCGCCGAAACAGGAATCGAAATCATTGCAAAACCCAAAGGTAAACGTCCATCATCCATTACACAATTGAGTGGGGGAGAGAAAACTTTAACCGCAACGGCTTTGCTTTTCTCAATCTACCTGATCAAACCGGCACCATTCTGTATCCTCGATGAGGTTGATGCGCCACTTGACGATGCCAACGTAGGCAAGTTTACACAGATGATCAAAAAATTCAGTGATAATTCACAGTTCATCATCGTAACCCACAACAAACAAACAATGGGTGCTGTTGATGTGATCTATGGTGTAACCATGCAGGAGCCGGGTGTAAGTAAACTCGTTCCGGTAGACTTCAGGAGCCTGACGAACTAAATACATAGTAGCGTTAATATAGTGAGTAGTGAATAGAGAGTAGTGAGTTGTTGTTTAAAACCCTCATTACTCACTATTCACTACTCACTTTCTTTTGCAATACCCGATACTCCATGTACAAATCTATTTTCATATTATACCTTGTCTGTTTTGGTTGTTATCTGCTGTTTACCCGTCAGCCAGATTATTTTGATGGGGTAAAAGTTCCTGCAGTGATCAGGCAGGAGCGCAATGCATCTGATGGGCATATGGAGCTGATGGCCATTTTTAATACGGGTACAAAAGAGTTTTCCGTCAACCCGCATTATGTATTCAGGAATATAAGGGAAGGAGATCCACTCACCGTTATTTATGAAACCGGAACACCCGAAAAAGGAGCTGTATATGCATTTTGGGGTTATTGGATTACATGGGGAGAACTGGTAATGTCTGTACTACTTTGCTTTTTACTCTTCCAGGTAGCGGTTTCTGTAACCAGTAACCCAAGTGCAGCATCAATTGCCGAGCAATCAGCATACAAAGAAGAAAAAAAGAAAAAATACCTCGACTGATTTATTGTGCAGCATACTGGTATTCAATTCTACCTACCTGTAACTTACTTTTGTCACTACAGATTTCCTCTGTTTTAAGTCCCTTGTCATTGTATTTGTATTTCCAGACGAAATAATTATTACTGCCAAGTGAAAACTGTGTCATCTGAGTGGGCTGATTAGCAGTATTATACTCGTAAATAAAATCGGGCAGTAGTTTCTTGAGTTTACTATTGTATCTGACAATATCGGTAAGCTGTCTGTTTGCATTGTAATAATAGTAATAGCTTTCAATGACACGTCCGTTCTTTTTCCATTTTTCTTCCCCAATATTCCCCTGCTCATCTTTGATAAACTGAACGGTAACGGTATCGGTCAGGTTTTTTATTTTCAGCATGGAAACGGGTGCGCCATATTCATCGTAGGACCATTGGTGTATTTCTGAAAGGGTACTGTTCATGAAAGTGTCGATAGTAGAAAGGTTAACTACACTGATGCGACCCTGCGCATCGTAGCTATAATCGGTTTTGTTACTGATGTTTTTATTATTGGTTTGGGTGCGTTTTAAAACACCGAGGTCATATGTGTTTGTGGTGATGCTTGTCTGGTTGTTGGTTTGTGTAGTAATGATTACCTTTTTCCCATCTCTGCTGATTTCCTGTGTAACGGAAAATCCCTCTGTTATGGAATTGTCGGGTTCATACGAAATGGCCTTAATGGTTGCAATCTTTTGTGCCCTCCATATTTTATACTGATCATTTCCCTGACGAATGGAAATAAGGTCATTGAAATAATATTGTGCCTGGGAATGAATGCTCACTAATAGGAAGGCAAGTAAACTGAGGGTTTTCATCATGTGTCAAAATTACTCAAATCTGGCTGTTCATTTTTCAACATTCAACCAACGGCAGTTGTGGCTATGGATTAGTTGTGTATTTTTAATCAAACATTAACAAGTGTCGCATTTACCAGAAAGAAAGGAAAAAATATGCCTGAATTGTGGAGCCGCCCTGCATGGACGGTTTTGTCATTATTGTGGACAGGAAAACATTGAGCCAAAAGACAGCTTCTGGCACCTGGTAACACATTTTGTGTACGATATCATACATTTTGATGGTAAATTTTTCAGCACCCTTAAATACCTTTTATTCAGACCTGGTTTTCTGTCGCATGAATATTTAAGGGGGCGGCGGGCCGACTACCTGCATCCTATAAGAATGTATGTGTTTACCTCTGCTTTTTTCTTCCTCATTTTTTTCAGCTTTTACCAGAAAGAAGAAGAAATTACTATGATAGAAAAAAAAGACACGGCAGAGAAAG
>DPWF01000280.1:9324-14596 GCA_003526435.1 Chitinophagaceae bacterium
GAAAAACAGAAAACAAGGTTGGAAGCAGCATTGAAAAATTCTGCTGCTATAGTTGCTACAGAACAGATCAGGGATAGGATTAAACAGACAGAAGCTGATATTGCTATGTTAAAGCGCGACACTACCCTTGTAGATAGTGTTCGAAGTTTACCAGAAGGTGGATTCACGATTATGTCGTTTGATGATAAAAAAATCAATGCCACATTATCTTCTGTAAAAGAATATGATTCATTACAGCTTGCATTGCCGGAAAAAGAAAGAGACGGCTTTTTTGTAAGAGCCGTAGAAAGGCAGAACATACATCTTCGTGAAAAATACAAGGGCGATTCAAAGGCAAGCATGAAAGCTATCACGAATAAGTTTATTCACCTGTTTCCACAGATGTTATTCGTGTCATTGCCGCTATTTGCCTTGCTGTTACAAGCCATGTACGCAAGAAGAAGGCAGTTTTATTACGTAAATCATATCATTTACTCTATACACCTTTATTGTGCCATCTTTATTATTATCCTGTCAGGTTTATGGCTGCATAGTATTGTAAAGGGAATAACACATGAAGTGCATGATTGGATTGGTACTGTATTTACGCTGGCTGGCTTCTTCTATCTGTATAAATCCATGCGTAATTTTTATGGACAACGCAGGGCCAAAACAATCCTGAAATATATACTGTTATTGTTTGCAGCTTTATTAATAATGGTATTATTGTTTACTGTGTTTTTTCTATTCTCAGCCTTTGCTGTATAATCGGAACCTGAAAACTGAAACATGAAATCAACAGCAGATAGTTTTTTAGCATTGGTAACCATTATGGACGAACTCAGGGAACAATGCCCCTGGGATCGTAAACAGACCATTCATACACTCCGCTCCATGACACTTGAGGAAACATATGAACTGGCTGATGCGATTGATGCCAATGACTGGAAGGGCATAAAGGAAGAATTGGGAGATATGTTGTTGCATATACTTTTTTATACCAAAATAGGCACAGAGCAACAGCAGTTTGTGTTACAAGAAGTAATAGATGGGATCGCTCAAAAACTCATCACACGCCACCCGCATATTTATGGTGATGTTAAAGTCGACAATGCGGAAGATGTAAAGCGAAACTGGGAGCAGATAAAAATGAAAGAAGGAAAAAAATCTGTACTCAGCGGCGTGCCCAAATCATTGCCTGCAGTTGTAAAAGCCACAAGAATACAGGAAAAGGCGAAGCAGGTGGGTTTTGAATGGGATAACAGGGAAGATGTATGGAAAAAAGTGGAGGAAGAGATGGGAGAGCTGAAAGAAGCCATCCAGACAAACAAACTGGAAGAAATTAAGGAGGAATTTGGCGATCTGCTCTTTAGTTTGATCAATTATGCACGGTTTTTGCAGGTAGATGCAGAAGCTGCGCTGGAGCAGACCAATAAAAAGTTCATGTATCGTTTTCAGGCGATGGAATCAATGGCCACAGAAAAGGGGTTAAATCTGGTAGATATGACCCTGGCTGAAATGGATGCACTCTGGAACGAGATCAAACGAAAACAATAAACTGTTGATCAAAACACTCAGAAAAGCTGCTTATAAACACGGTTACCTGGCCATTACTGCTGCCTGGCTCTACACCTTTTCATTTATTTTCATCAACTACTGGAGTTATAATTCTTCGCCTCAGAAAGTAAAGTCAAAGCTGGAACAGCAAATCAGCAAGCTTGAAAAAAAGTATTACGACCTGCTTGACGATACGGCACGATTGCATGCACTGATTGAACCAGCGAATAATGCAGTCAAAGAAAAAATCACAAAAGAACCCTTTGGCCTTTTTGTGTACGCATCAACGGGTAAAACAAGCCCAACACTTTTATACTGGAACACGAATAGCTATTATACCATACAGGATGATCTATACAGGCAGGATAGTGCCTGGTTCTCCATAAAGCGAAATGGTGAATTTGAAATACTGAAATCAACCGTTCCGGTAAAAGATGGTCAATTGCTAGTTGTAGGAATGATACCCATTCGCTGGTCTTATTTTATCGAGAATAAATACCTGCACAGCGATTTTGCCGGCTTTGAAGGATTGGATGAACAGTACGAACTGACAACCCTTCCCGGCCCCGATGTGTTACCCATTTTCAGTAGTACGGGAAAAGAATTGTTTGGTATTAAACTCAGACAGGGTAAATCGTTTATTGCTTACGATGGGTTTACGATCCTGTTAAGGATACTGTCTGTCGTTTTTTTATTGATCTTTCTCCATTCAGTAGCTGTTGAATTGATTTTATTGCATGGGTTCAAAACAGGGTTTAGTTTATTGGCCACCATGGTATTGTTATTACGTTTTATTGCGTATCAGTTTAATTTCCCTTTTGATTATAGTAAGCTGCCGTTATATGATCCATCCATATACGCTTCCAATATTATTCACCCTTCATTGGGCGATTTATTGGTAAATGCCATCTTGTTATTCTGGCTCATTGGTGTGTATAAAAACCATACCGATGATAAAACATGGCTCAATAAACCTTTGCCGTTAAAGATCAGAAACTATGGCAGCATTTTCCTGTTAACGTTAATAGGTTATGGTATAGCGGGTATAGTACAGAGTCTGGTTCAGGACTCGAAAATATCTACAGATGTAACCAATTTTTTCAGTCTGGACATTTACAGTGTGGTGAGTTTTGTGATCCTGTGTTTCCTGGTGCTCAGTTTCTTTGGTCTTTCCCAGATACTGTTAAGACCATTGGTGGAACGTAAATTCCCATTACTCGAACAATCCATTACAGTAATTGTAAGCGGGTTTGTTTGCCTCTTGTTGTTTTTTCCTAACAAAGAAATACCGACAGGACTGGTAATATTGCTTTGGTTACTGCTGTATTTACTGATCATCAATTTCAGGAAAAAAGACCTCAATTTGCCCTTGCTCAGGTCTACCTTTTTTATTTTCTGGGTCATGTTCTTTACTTTTTCCATTGCGGGGATGGTATTGTATGAAAACAGGATCACAGAGTTTGAACAGCGAAAACGGATTGCCGAAAAACTGGCATTACAGATAGACCCGTCGGGTGAGAACCTGTTGAATATTGCTGCAACCAATTTCGATGACCAGTTCCTGCTGAAAAACTTTACTCGTTTTCAAAGTGAACTGGAAAATAAATATATAAAAGACAGCCTTATTAACCAGAATTTTTCTGGCTATCTTAATAAGTATGATACACGTATTTATACATTCGATAGTCTGTATCATCCGCTGTATAATGAAGATTCTACAGATTTTGCGGCCATTAAAACCATCATTCTCAACCAGGCAAGACCTACGGTAATACCTGGTTTGTATAGCTATGATAACACTTCGGAAGGATTTAGTTACCTCTATCAGAAGGAGGTAAAAGAAAAAGAAAGAACACTCGGGTATTTGTTTGTAATAGCCAAATCGAAACGGTATAAAAGCGAAGCGTTGTATCCAGAATTATTTAACCAGGTACAAAATCTCTCATCCGATCTGAATACCAATTATGCCTATGGTATTTATAATAAAGGAAAATTGATCAATCACTTTAATACCTATCATTTCCCGTCAAGACTGAAAAAGAATCAGATCAACGATTTTGAATTTACTTATAAGGTTTCGGGGGAATACAGCGAGCTATGGTTTAACAGTGGTGATGATAAACAGGTGGTAGTAGTGAAAAGAAATACCTGGGTAGTAGAGTTTCTTACCTTATTTGCTTACCTGTTTTGTTCTTTCCTGCTCATCATCTTTGTTTTTCATATTGGTAGCCAGTTATTAATAGCCAGGTTTAAATGGCGGGAAATCAAAAAACTGTTCAGGTTTAATATTCGTACCCAGATACAGGCCACTATCATATTCCTGAGTGTATTTTCTTTTCTCGTAATAGGTATAGCCACGATTTCTTTTTTCATTATTCGTTTTAACAGGGGTAATGAAGAACGATTATCAAAATCGATCCAGGTGATGTCGAATGAAATCAATAGTAAACTGAATACCCAATTTAGTTTTGATGATGTATTAACCTTTAAAAATGTAGGATTATCGCGTGAACTTGAACAGGATATTGCAGAAGTTTCTGACCTGCATAATGTTGATGTTAACTTTTATGACATCAATGGTAACCTGCTTACATCTACACAGCCATATATTTACAACAAGCACCTGCTGAGTACGCAAATGGAACCTAAAGCCTTCCAGCAGTTGAGTTACGATAATAGCATACGTTATATTCAATCTGAAAAAGTGGGCAATTTTGAATACCTGAGTATTTATGTGCCTCTCTCAGACGATGCTGGTGAAAACTACGCATACCTTAATATTCCTTACCTCAATTCGCAAAATGAACTGAACCAGGAAATATCTGGTTTCCTGGCCACATTGATTAACCTGAACGCATTCATTTTTCTGGTGGCAGGGGCAATAGCGTTCTTTCTGACCAACAGGATCACTGCATCATTTAGTTTGATTGGTGATAAAATGCGGCAGATGAATATTGGTAAAAATAACCAGGAAATTGTATGGACAAGGAACGATGAAATTGGTATGCTGGTGGGTGAATACAATAAGATGGTGCGCAAGCTCGAACAGAGTGCCCTGGCATTGGCAAGAAGCGAGAGAGAAGGAGCCTGGCGGGAAATGGCAAGACAGGTGGCGCATGAAATCAAGAATCCGTTAACGCCCATGAAACTAAGCATTCAGTACCTGCAGAAAGCAATACTGAATGGGTCTCCTGATGTAAAAGAACTTACATCGAATATGGCATTGACATTGATTGAACAGATTGATCAACTGTCGAAAATAGCCAGTGATTTTTCTCAGTTTGCCAATATCGGAAATGCAAAAATGGAAAAGATTGATTTGCGTGAAGTAGTAGAATCTGTTACGCGTCTATATGCCACACATCCTGAACTGGAAATAAACTTCACTCCATCATTAGTTGTGGCGCCGGTAATGGCCGACCGGGTGCAGATGAATCGTTTACTTACCAACCTTTTGCAAAATGCCGTAGAGGCAGGGAATGACAGACGTGTACATGTTACAATTGCTATTGAACAGCAGGAAGACAAAATTTTACTTTCTGTTCAGGATGATGCAGGTGGCATACCTGAATCGATGCAGGTGAATATTTTCACTCCCAATTTCACAACCAAATCATCCGGAACCGGTTTGGGGCTGGCCATTTGCAAAGGCATTGTAGAAAAGGCAAATGGCACCATCTGGTTTGAAACCACAGAAGGGGGAGGAACCAGTTTTTTCGTATCCCTGCCCATGTAC
>DPWF01000235.1 GCA_003526435.1 Chitinophagaceae bacterium
GGAAAACCCCACCGAGATTGTGGTGATGACCTTTCCTGCTTCTTTTACCGGGAAAGATTCTGCCGGCATCGACAACTATTTTCTGGCTCAGAAAGGGGTTTATTCCAATATTGTCAGTCTGAAAAGCCAGACCTTATGTGTAACCATTGATCCACGCGAAACCAACCGTGCCACAATACTTTCTGCGGCCCGTCAATACAATCAGTCCATTATTGAGCGGGAGCCCCTGAGTTCAAGAGCTGAATGTCCGGTGAACCTGAATGCGTTCAGGAAAATTACCTATGCACTCAATATTCGTAAATAGTCATTATTTCTTCACTAACCAATAAATCAAATAAACAATGAAAAGAAATCTTTTGCGTATGTCGGCAATAGCGTTTTCTGCCGCAATGCTGTTTACAGCATGTAAAAAAGATGATGCACCGCCTGCCAACACAGGAAGTGAGCTGTACAAAAGGCTGGGCAGTAATGCCGGTATTAAAAAAGTGGTGGACGACTTTATCGGAATAGTAGTAGCCGATAATGTAATCAACGGCTTTTTTGCCAATACGGCTAAATCGCAGGAGCGTGTAGATGATTTAAAAATGCACCTGGTGAACCAGATTGGGCAGGCAGTAGGTGGCCCCGAAAAGTACACCGGTTTGTCTATGAAAGCAGCCCATGTGGGTCTGGGAATTAAAGATGTTCACTTTAATGCATTGGTAAATGACCTGGTGGCCGCCCTCAAAAAGAACAATGTAAGTGATGCAGATGTGAACACAATTGGCGGAGCACTGGTTCCATTAAAAGCAGATATTGTTGAGCCTTAATCCAGGATCTGTTTTTTATAGGTTGTATCAAGGTTAAACCTGTCCGTTCCCGGACGGGTTTTTTCATTTTGACGGGGTAGATGAAAACAATACCTTTGCCGCTTCCAAACAAGTTCTTACCAGATGATCAGTAGAAGAAATATTCGTGTGAAAGTGATGCAGTTACTTTATATGATAGAGGCTGCAGATACCAGTGTGACCCGTCAGAAACCGGAAATGGAGCTGAAGAAGCAATTCGATCAAACAACATCGCTGTTTGTTTACCTGCTGTATTTTATGACAGAAGTGGCCCGTTATGCGGAAACCAATGCCGTAAAACGTGCTTCCCGTAACCTGCCTACCAGCGCCGACCTGAATGTAAATACCAAAATCGCAGGAAATGAACTCTTGTGGTCCATCCTGGAAAGCGGCACTTTCCAAAAAGCAGTGGAAACTTTTTTGCCGGAAAAAATACTCGACAAAGACCTGGTGCATAAAATATACAATGAACTTACTGCAATGTCCCAATACCAGGAGTATATTGCTGTAGAAGGAAGGGAAAAAGGGAAAGAAAAGGAAATCATCAAGCTCATTTTTACCCACCTGATGTTACCCAATGAATCATTCATCAGTCATATTGAAGAGCATTATAATAATTGGGACGATGACGCTGAGATGATGGAACAATTGATGCTGAACTATATTCAGAAACCAGGGAGTTATAATCTCCAGGAAATGATCAGCACGGAGAAATGGCAGTTTGCGAAATCTTTACTGATAACGAGTATTGAGAAAAAAGAACAGGCAACAGAACTCATCAAACCCAAACTGAAAAACTGGGATGCAGAAAGAATCGCACAATTGGATATGATCTTGATGCGTATGGGTGTATGTGAATTGTTGTATTTTGAAACCATTCCTACCAAAGTAACCATTAACGAATACATAGACCTTGCGAAAGAATACAGTACCCAACAAAGCGGTCAGTTTGTAAATGGTATTCTTGATAATATTCATAAAGAACTGACAGAAGCGGGGAAGATTCAGAAAATTGGATATAAGAAATAGGGAGAGGGAATAAGAAATAAGGAATAAGAAATAAGAAACAAGAAACAAGGAATCAGGAATCAGAAACTGGGAGCAGGTTTTTTAGCTATGAAAAGAATAATTGTTATTATTTGTATGATCAGTTGCTGGCTGGGGGCTTGTACGGGGCCGGATAAAACTGCGCCCGCTGCGGATTCTCATCTGGCAGATACGGCTAATTATACAACCATTCAATGGCTCGATTCACTGGTAAATTTTGGTACCATTACCCAGGGTGAAAAAATACAATTGAAATTCAGGTTTAAAAATACGGGGAATAAACCCCTGTTTATTACGAATGTTAGGGCGGGTTGTGGCTGCACCGTACCCAGTTACACCAAAGAAGCGGTGGCCCCTGGTGCAGAAGGAGAAGTAATGGCTGCTTTTGATACCAACCGGTCGGCGGCGGGTGATACAAGAAAAACAGTCGTTGTTCACACAAATACACGCAATGGAAGTGAACACAGCCTTATCTTTACGGGCCATGTTAAAGAAGTAAAAGTTAATTAGTCATTTATCATTTAAACAAATAACAATGTTTTATCTTAATTCAGTATTGCTTGCAGCGGGTGGACAACAAGGTGGAGGAATGGTGCAGTTGGTAATGATGGGTGCCATCATCCTCGTATTTTGGTTGTTTATGATTCGCCCACAGGCTAAAAAAGCCAAAGAGCAGAAAAAGTTTGTAGAGAATATGCAGAAAGGCGACAAAATTGTAACAATCGCCGGTATTCACGGTGTGATCAATAAGATCAACGAAGACAATACCATTCAACTGGAAGTAAGTCCGGGAAGCTACCTGAAGATTGAGAAATCTTCTGTAAGTATGGAATGGAGTGCAGCCCTGAACAAGGCGGCAGATAAAAAATAAGGATCCGTTTTCTACTGGAAAATAAAGGTTCGGGAAGTCTCTTTCCGAACCTTCTTGTTTTATCTTTAGTACATGTTAAAAATTGGTCTCACAGGTGGAATAGGTAGTGGCAAGTCTACCGTAGCCGGCATCTTTAAAGTGCTGGGCATACCTGTGTTTGATGCAGATGCCAATGCCCGGCAACTGATGGAAACAGATAAGACATTGCAATCGGGTATTGTTGCATTATTTGGCGACAAAGCCTATGAAGATGGCAGACTCAACCGTAAGCTCATTGCTGATATTGTTTTTAATGATCCTTTTCAACTGGAAAAACTGAATGCATTGGTACACCCGGCGGCCATCAATGCAGGGGAGAGTTGGGCCAAAAAACAAAACGCAATATATGTAATCAAAGAAGCTGCGTTGTTCTTTGAAGCGGGGTCAACAGAAGGAATGGATTATATAATTGGTGTATATGCTTCCCGGCATATCAGAATCAACCGGGTCATGAAAAGAGACAGTATATCGAGGGAAGAAGTAATGAGCAGGATGAAAAGACAGATTCAGGAAGAAATAAAAATGCGGTTATGTGATTTTGTGATCCTGAATGATGACCAGCACCTGGTAATTCCACAGGTATTACAGTTACATGAACAATTTATCAAAGAAGCAAAAGAAATGAAGCATGGATAAAGTAAATGTATTGCAGGCTTTCAACAAGGTAGAAGGTTATTGGAACCCGACTGTAGCAGGAACACTGAATGGCCAGGAAGTAAAACTGGTAAAGTTCAAAGGACCATTTACCTGGCATCACCACGATCATGAAGACGAATTATTTTATGTGGTTAAAGGATCTTTTGTGATGGAACTCAGAGATAAAAACATTACGCTTCAGGAAGGCGATTTCCTGGTTGTTCCGAGAGGAGTGGAACACAGACCCAATGCAGCAGAAGAAGTATGGGTCATGCTTTTTGAGCCGGCATCTACTTTGAATACCGGCAATATTGAAAACGAATTCACTAAACATACATT
>DPWF01000404.1:0-694 GCA_003526435.1 Chitinophagaceae bacterium
CTTATTTCTCTGTTCCTCTGTTTTTAGTGCGCTTCCAGCCAATTGGTTCCCATGCCCACTTCTGCTTCTACGGGAACATCGTGTGGCAGTGGCATGGCTGTGGTCATACAGCGAATGATGAGTTCTTTTAGTGAATCTACTTCACTGGCCACAGCATCAAATACCAATTCATCATGCACCTGTAAAATCATTTTCGATTGCCAGTTGCCGGTCTTCATTTCATTGTGAATTTTTATCATGGCCAGCTTAATCATATCGGCTGCCGTTCCCTGTATGGGTGAGTTGATCGCATTTCGTTCTGCATAACCCCGCACAGTGAAGTTGCTGCTGTTGATGTCTTTCAACCAGCGTTTTCTTCCGGCAAGGGTTTGTACATAACCGTTTTCTTTGGCGAGGTTTACCTGCTCATCCATATAACGCTGGATATTGGGAAACTCTTTTTTGTAATTATCAATGATCTCTTTTGCTTCTGTTCTGCTGATACCCAGGTTATCTGCCAAACCAAATGCGCCCTGGCCATAAATGATACCAAAGTTTACACTCTTGGCCTTGTAACGCATTTCTTTGGTTACTTCATTTTCCGGAACGCCATATACTTTTGATGCAGTAGCGGTATGGATATCTTTATGTTGTCTGAATGCTTCACACATATTCGGGTCACCGCTAATGGCTGCTACAATACGTAATTCTATCA
>DPWF01000404.1:705-5209 GCA_003526435.1 Chitinophagaceae bacterium
AATCGGCGCTGAGCAATACCCTTCCTTCTTCTCTTGGAATAAACGCTTTCCTGATCTCTCTTCCTCTTGATGTTCTGATGGGAATATTCTGCAGGTTGGGGTTATTACTACTCAATCTTCCCGTTACTGCCACCGCCTGCGCATAACTGGTATGTACCCTACCCGTTTTAGGGTTAATCATTTCAGGTAATGCATCTACATAGGTTGATTTAAGTTTGGTGAGCTCCCTGAAGCCAAGAATATCATCTACAATTTTATGCTGATTGGCCAGCTTCAACAAAACATCTTCCCCTGTTGCATACTGACCCGTTTTTGTTTTTTTGGCTTTGGGATCGAGTTTCAATTTTTCAAACAATACTTCGCCAAGCTGTTTGGGTGATGCGAGATTGAAACGAACTTCTGCCTGTGCATATACACTTTCCTCACATCGTTTGGCTTCTGTTTCCAGTTCTTTACTGTATTGTTTTAAAAAGTCTACATCAATTTTTACGCCTTCAAATTCCATATCGGTCAAAACACGCACGAGTGGATTCTCTACGTTTTCAAAAACNNCAGTAACGGAACAAAAACCTGTTTCAACTGAAAAGTAATATCTGCATCTTCTGCCGCATATTCTTTTATTTTTTCCAGTTCTACATCGCGCATACTTCCCTGGTTCTTTCCTTTTTTACCAATGAGTTCTTCAATGTGTACAGGTTCATAACCGAGATACTGCGCGCTCAACAGGTCCATGCTTCTTCTTCCTTCGGGTTCTATGAGGTAATGGGCAAGCATGGTATCGAATAATTGCCCTTTTATTTCTACACCATACCATTTTAATACGAGCAGGTCGTATTTGGTATTTTGTCCTACCCAGGTAATCGATTCCTTTTCAAACAATGGCTGAAAATATTGCAGGGTCTTTTTTACTTCTTCCTGGTTATCGGAACATGGAACATAATAACCTTCCCCTGCTTTACAGGAGAAGCTAAGTCCAACCAGCTCCACATTATTGGCGTCGGTACCGGTGGTTTCGGTATCAAAACAAATTTCATTCTGCTGTAAAAGCGTTGCCACCAGTTGTTGAATGGCTTCGGCGCCTTGTATCAGTTCGTATTTGTGTGTTGTATTGTTGATGTTTTTCTCGGCAACCAATCCGAGCTGTTCTGTTTCCGGACCACTTACCGGTTTTTCTGCTTCTGTTTGTTTTGCCGATTTAGCTGATGCTTTTGGTGTTTCTATGGCGTTACCAAACAGATCGGTCTGAACACCCTGTGGTGCCGCATGAAATGCATTGAAGTCATCGCCAAGTATGCGTTTACCAAGGGTTTTAAATTCGAGTTCTGTAAATATTTCTGTTAGCGCTTCTTTGTTCCATTCTTTGAGGCGATAATCTTCTTCATGAAATTCAACCGGTACATTGGTAATAATGGTAGCCAGTTTTTTACTCATGATGGCGAGGTCAACGGCGTTTCTTACTTTTTCTCCCAGTGCGCCTTTTATCTTATCGGCATTGGCCAGTACGTTTTCGAGGGTATCGTATTCTTTCAGCAATTTGGCCGCCGTTTTTTCGCCTACACCGGGAATACCAGGAATATTATCTACTGCATCGCCCATTAAACCCAACATGTCTACTACCTGCTCCACTCTTTGTATATCCCAACGTTCGCATATTCTGGCTGCATCGAGAATTTCTGAAGGATTGCCAAAAGATGCGGGCTTATAAATATATACATGCGGGTGTATCAGTAACTGGCCATAATCTTTATCGGGTGTTACCATGTACACTTCATATCCTTTATCTGCGGCCTGCCAGGCTACGGTGCCGATTACATCATCTGCCTCATATCCATCCATTTCTACTACAGGAATATTAAATGCGCGAATGATGCGCTGTATGTCTGGAATAGAATCCAGCAGGTCTTCGGGGGCTTCCTGTCTGTTTGCTTTGTATTCTGTAAAATCTGTATGTCGCTCTGTAGGCGCATGGGTGTCGAAGCAAACCGCGAGATGGGTTGGTTTTTCTTTATTGATGAGATCAAACAAAGTGTTGGTAAACCCAAATTGTGCATTGGTGTTTCTTCCTTTTGAAGTAATGCGGGGGTTTCGGATCAGCGCATAATAAGCGCGGTATATCAGTGCCAGGGCATCCAGCAGAAATACTTTCTTACTCATTCAGCTAAGGTAATGAACTGTTCCGTCAAAAAAGAAAAGCATCCGATCATTGATGGGATGCTTTCCGGGGTTCATGGATATGGGATTTATGATTTCTTTTTCAGCGACAGGGCATCCAGGAAATAAATGACCCGGATAGAAATACTGTTTTGCTGATCGGAACTTAATGTATTACCAAAGTTTTTGAAATATTTGGTGCGTGTGTCCTGGTTGAATGTACTGATGGCATCCTTCCACACAACATTAATAAAACTGCCCAATGCAAACTGCCAGGTATACACCATGTCGATGTTGAAATAGTTCACATTGAAATCAACGTTCCGGTTGATTCCACCGGCTATATGATTCAGGTAGCCATCATTGCGGAGTGTATAAAATTCTTTATTGGCCACTTTACTCCAATAATGCCTTGCCCGGAAGCTAAGTCCCATTTTATTGGTGAAGTTGTATTTAACATTGAAAACATTCTCTACCGTATTTCTTTTGCGTAATGCAAAAATGATACTGTCAGGACTGTACATGGTTGCATAACCAAGGTTATTGTGGAAGAACTGTAAGAAGGTATTCACAGTAAGGGTAAGTTTTTTATTAAACCGGTAATTGTGGCGTAAAAAAATGTCTTGTCCGTTACTGCCATACTGATTGAATGTCCGGTTAAAAAATTCAACCACAGCAGAATATTTTTTTGCGCTGTTGGTTTCAAACCAGAAACCGGTTGCCCAGCTATCCGGACGTTTGAATACCTTACCATTCACACGGGGTTCAAAGAAATCGTTTTGTTCGGGGTTGATGTTGACGTTAAAACCTGCCCACCATAAATTCTTTAATTGTGTATTGGCATTGATGTTGAAATTGAAGCGCTGGTAATCCATGGGTTTGTAGCGCATGGAATAACTGATATTCATATTTGCCTGTATGCGGTTATACCATTTTTTTGGTTTTAACCACCGATAGGCCAGCCACACACCATTATTGAAATAGTTGTTATTGGTAAANNGGTAAAATACCCCATGTCATTATGGTTGTATTTATCATCTGCCAGCTCCTGCCATACATTAAAATTGAAACGGCCGCTTGTTTTACCAAAGCCCAGTAAATGATTATAACCTGTTAAGGTTTTGCCCGGTCCTTCATAACCTATTAACTGGCTCACACCAACCTGACCGTTTACGTTCCAGGTATTTTTCTTGTCATAAATATCCCAGAGTGCAGCAGTCACATTCGCATCGTAATCTGTGCCACTTCTGGTAACATTGGTATTGATGAGTGAAACGCTTGAGTTGTTTTTCAGCGACTGGTCAAATACAATGATATTATAGTTAGTAAGCGGATTGGTTTCAAATTTTCTGATTTCTTCTCCGCCCGATTCTATACTTGCGTGTTGTGCTTTTGTTACTGCATTAAAGAAACCAATACCCAAACCGCCGCTGGTTCTTCCGCTTATTTTACTGGCATTTAAGAGTCTTGTTTCAACCGGATTTTTTCCAACAGTTTCACCAGGTTGTAATTGTCCCTGTACGCTGCCGAGGTGCATGGGTGTTCCACCAATACGACGGCTGTAAAACAGGTTGCCTTTTCCAAACAACTCTGTTCCTTCAGTAAAGAATGTTCTGTTTTCATTGAACTGCACTTCAAACGGCGTGAGGTTTAATACCTGGTTATCGCTTTGTACCTGTCCGAAATCCGGAACCAGGGTCATATCTAAAGTAAATGCCTGGTTAATGCCATATTTCACATCCATACCACCGTTAATGGATGTGGTGGTATTTTTTACACCAGGCTGGTTGTAGGGAAAGTGGTTGGCATATGTTGAGAGATAAGGAGAGAATGACAGGCGAAGAGGAGGCTTAATATCCTGTATACCCGTCCACAAACCAAACTGCGCAAGGAAGTTACCTCCGATGGCCGGATCGGTCGGGCTCCACATCATTTGCTTTCCGCTCTTGCTTCTTCTTCTGGTGATGTTGATACCCCAGTCCTGTACTTTGGTATTACCAAAACGAATGGCCGCATAAGGAATTTTCATTTCAAAGGTCCAGCCATCTGCCTGTATCTTGGCGTTGCTTTCAAATACACTGTTCCAGCTTCCGTCTTCTCCATTGGAGGAGTATTTGGCATCAAACTGTTCACCCAGCGCGGTAACATAATAACCAAAACCATTGATCTTATCGTGGTAGGTATCAAATATTACACCTACAAAATCATTCACACCCACCACATCGCGCCCTACCAGCTCTTTGGTGATGCTGTCGGGGCTTGCCTCGTGGGCGTAGCCTGCTATATAAATGGCATTGTTATCGTAAAGAATCCGGATTTCGGTTCTGTTTTTTTCGTCTTCTTTATTACCAAA
>DPWF01000396.1:0-1921 GCA_003526435.1 Chitinophagaceae bacterium
AGCGGCAGCAGTAAGCATAAATGGGGCACCACCCAAAAATGTATTTGCTCCCTGGCAAACCATTAAAACAGTGTTTCCTGTACTGAACTTTTTTGCTGGCGATAAAATCTTCCGTACCAATCAAAACTGGTTTCATAATGCGTTTGGCAATAAATTAAGTCGTACCGAGAGCGATAAAGTATATAATGAAATTGCAGTACCCGAAAGCAGAACAGTAGCAAGAGATACGCTGTTACGGTCGTTCTCAAAAGTAGATTTTACAAAGCCACATGCGCCATTGCTTTTTATTGGAGGAACCAGAGACAATATCTTCCCCCCAACACTCACACAAAAACTGGCAAAGTCATACAAAGAAAAAGCGGATGTAAAAATATTCGAAGGCCGTAGTCATAATACCGTGGGAGAAGAAGGCTGGCAGGATGTGGCAGATTACGTATACACCTGGATAAAAAGCCTCTAACTGTTTAAAAATAAGCACAGTTCTGAAAATCAGGTAAATCCCGCAATATCCATAAACTTATTTTTCGGCTGTTAAAGCTGCGCGTGAAAAAACGAATAATAGCAAAGTATATGGAAGTTAAACCAGAGAAAATAGAAAATATTCAGAACCTGATCTTTTCTATCAGAGGAACACAGGTGATGATAGACTTTCATCTGGCAGATATGTATGGCGTAACAACCAAAAGACTAAATGAACAAGTGAAACGAAATTCCAGGAGGTTTCCTGAATCATTTATGTTTCAACTTAACCCGGAAGAATGGAGTGCCTTACAAACACAAATAGCAACCATAAAAAGAAGTTCCGATTTGCGGTCGCAATTTGCGACCGCAAAAAGACGAACCCTTCCTTTTGTGTTTTCTGAGCAAGGCGTGGCCATGCTGGCATCTGTATTATATTCGGAAATAGCAATTGAAGCAAGTATTCTAATTATGCAGGCTTTTGTAAACATGCGCAAGTTTTTGCTGCAAAATGCTTCTGTTTTTCAACGAATTGATAAACTTGAATATCAGCAACAACAAACCGGACTACAGTTGGAACAGATATTTAAAGCTCTTGATGCTTCTCAGCCGAAGCCAGAAAAGGGAATTTTTTTTGAAGGTCAGATTTTTGATGCATATGTATTTGTTTCAGAACTAATTAAAAAGGCAGAGAAAGAGATACTCATCATAGATAATTATATAGATGAAACCATACTCGTATTATTATCAAAAAGAAAAAAAGGAGTAAAGGCGCACCTTTTCACCAAAACCATTGGTAAAACCCTGCAACTAGATGCAGCAAAACATAATGAACAATACCCGGGCCTGATACTGAAACCATTTGCTAAATGCCACGACCGCTTTTTATTAATAGATGGCGTGGAATTATACCATATTGGCGCATCTTTAAAAGATCTCGGAAAAAAATGGTTTGCTTTTTCAAGAATGGATAGTATGGCCCAGCAACTTACAAGTCGGTTAATACATTCTTAGAAACCGTAGTAGAAAAAAGCCACCATATTCGAACTGACGTCTTTGTTTATGGCAGCAAAAAAACAAATATATTCATACGATAAAACCCGCTGACCGTATGACCAATACACCCTACTGGAGCTTTCCCCAAAAATTCTTCTTCCGGTTTTTCTTTGTTTATTTTATGATCTCTATTGCCCCTTGGACCTGGGTTACCAACCTGCCTTGGGAATGGGCCGGTTACCTGATTCAACCCTGGCAATGGCTCGAAAACCAGATCGTTCAGTTTGCGAACACAAACATCTTTAAAACATATAAAGAACTTGTTCCGCTCAACGGCAGTGGCGACACTTCCTGGGCCTGGACACATCTCTGGTTTTTTACGCTCTTCTCTTTATTTGTGGCAATGGTATGGACGGTAAGCGACAGAAACAAACCAGCCTATCCAAAATGGAACTATCTGCTGGTA
>DPWF01000396.1:1928-9465 GCA_003526435.1 Chitinophagaceae bacterium
ATTGTACGATACAATGTTGCTATGGTGGCTTTCGGTTATGGCATCATTAAAGTATTTGCATTACAAATGTGGTTTCCATCGCCTAGTCAGCTAGCCACACCACTCGGAGAATATTTACCCATGCGCTTCTCCTGGATGTTTATCGGATATTCTGCTCCCTACCAGATATTCTCCGGAGTAGCGGAAGTAATAGTTGGTCTGTTATTATTTAACCGCAAAACAGCTACTGCCGGCGCATTAATGGCTCTCGCCGTTTTCGTCAATGTAATGGCCATGAACCTGAGTTATGATATACCCGTAAAACTATTTTCAACACATCTGGTGGTAATGTCATTGTTTCTTGTTGTACAGGAACATAAGCGTATATCGGCATTTTTTGTGATGAACAAACCGGCGACACCAAGTACCATCTATGATATTGCTCTTTCCAAAAAATGGCAAAGAATTACACGATATGTATTGAAAGGCTTATTTGTAGTATTGATTATCATTCTTCCATTCTATAATTCCTACGAAAGATACCAGGATTCAAAAATTTCAAACGATCAGAAACCCATCCGATCGGGAATTTATGATGTTGCAGATTTTGTTGTGAACAACGACAGTGTACCCGCTATTATTGGCGATTCAACACGATGGAGTAATATGATCTTTCACCCCGGCACAACCGGCAGCTTGATTAGTTCCGATACACTGTTCCGTAAAGCATATGGAAGATCTTATTTCGGTTATTTTGTAGATACAGTAAAACAACAAATGACATTTAGATGGGGCGGTCCGAAATCAGATAGTTTATTCAGCTTGCAATACAGCATCCCCGACAGCACAACCATAACACTAAAAGGTCCGGTAAAAGGCGACACCTTATTTATAAGACTAAAAAGAACCAACAAACAATATCGCCTTGCAGAAAAACAGTTTCATTGGCTGAGTGAATATAATAGATAAGCGCTATGCTCACAGCCAAAAATTCCCTAACATTGTTCTGTTATGAAAAAATCAATCCTGTTTCTATTATTATTCGCCTCATTATCTGCCATTGCGCAGAAGAAACAACCATATGTACTTTACAACGCTAAAGGAAAAAAAATCAGCTATGAAAAAATGCTGAAAACGGTTGCCGATAAAGACATTCTTCTATTTGGTGAATTTCATAACAACGCCATTGCCCACTGGCTGCAGTTTAGAAGTTACGAAAGACCTCAAAGAAAAACGCAATCTGGTATTGGGTGCAGAAATGTTTGAACAGGACAACCAGGAAGCGCTCGATTTATACCTCGCCGGAACCATCAAACAGAAACAACTCGATTCTATGGCAAGGCTTTGGAAAAACTATCCGACCGATTATGCACCACTGGTAAACTTCGCCAAAGAGAATAAAATACCTTTTGCTGCGAGCAATGTGCCACGCCGATATGCATCGATGGTATCCCGTGGTGGTTTTGCGGTATTGGATACATTATCCGCAAAAGAAAAAGCCTGGATCGCACCATTACCTATTGCTTACGACGCCGAATTACCTGGCTATAAAAAAATGATTGAAATGATGGGTGGACATGGTGGTGAAAATCTTCCCAAGGCACAAGCCATCAAAGACGCAACAATGGCGCATTTTATGTTGAAATATTACCAGCCAGGATCACTACTCATTCATTACAACGGCGCTTACCATTCCGATTTTTATGACGGACTGAACTGGTATCTCAAAAAACAAAACCCTGCGCTCAAAATTGTAACCATCAGCACCGTATCACAAAAAGACATCCATAAACTCAGCGCCGAACACCTTGGCCGTGCAGATTTTATTATTTGTGTAGATGAGGATATGACGAATACTTATTAGATCGGAAGACCAATAGTGAGAAAGATGGCAAATTCTGCGCAACCCTCCGTGATACACTGTATCACGGAGGGTTTGTTTTTGAAAAAGCTTTCAGGCATTGTATTTTTTATCTGAACTGTAATAGAATTGTCACACAACAGCAACCAGAAACTCTTTTTACTGATTGCGTAAATAGTATTTCCCAATACAGAAGCAATCTGGTTTTTTGTCGAAAGAAATTTGCGGCAGAAAATCAACAGATGAAATATCTCCATTTAATTATTCTCAGTCTCCTTGCGCAACAAAACCTCATTGCTCAAACAAAACAACAAAGCGACAGCATTGCTCAATTAGATGAAGTAGTGGTAACAGGTCAGTATATACCTCAGTCGATACGGAAGAATGTTTACAAAGTAAAAACCATTACAGCAGAAAGAATAAAGCAGCGTGCCGCTACCAACCTCATAGAAGCGCTGAACCTTGAAACGGGCATCCGTTTCAGCACAGACCCTACTCTTGGAGAAACAGATATCAATATTCTGGGAATGAGCGGCCAGAATGTAAAAATTTTATTGGACGGTGTTCCGTTGTCAGACCGCGGATCAACAAAACAAAGCCTTAGCCAGATTGATATTAATAATGTAGAACGAATTGAAATTGTGGAAGGTCCCATGAGTGTTGTTTATGGAACCGATGCATTGGCCGGCGTGATAAACATCATCACTCAAAAAAATAAAAAAGAAAC
Organism: Chitinophagaceae bacterium; assembly: GCA_003526435.1. Lineage (GTDB taxonomy): Bacteria > Bacteroidota > Bacteroidia > Chitinophagales > Chitinophagaceae > Sediminibacterium. The sequence continues at coordinate 4,496 of DPWF01000396.1, forward strand.
ATTCAGCCTCACCGCAAGAATACTGGAAGAAACAACAGGAAGCAGATACAAACCTTTTTATCAGGATGGCTTACACAACAACCATCTTGGTATTAGCTGGCGAAAAGAACGGTGGCGCATAGGCTCTTCATTCAGCAGGAACAGTTTTGGTGGGTGGGCCGGCAACGCTTTATTTCCGGCACAGGAGGCCAAACCCAAGGACCAGTATCTGGGAATGATCAACGTTGGTTTTCAAAACAGAAACACAGATACCTGGTACAGGCTCGATTATCTCAACGAAGACATTTTTGTAGCAGGCCCAATGAATACCAATAACTACAGAGGAAAAGATCAGCATTATCTAACAAATCGTTATACCCACCTGTTACAAAATGAGTGGAGAATGAAACCGCATCTTCTTCTTAATACATCATTATCATATCAGAATTATAGCCGTCAAACCGAAACGCATATAATAGACTATACCACGGGTGCAAAAACCGCATCCTACGGTGATGGCGAATGGGACCGCTCCACCTTTAAAACAACTTTTCTTCGATCTACATTATACTGGAACCTAAATGAAAAAATTGCGGTACAACCGGGCATAGAAATCAAATCAGATAAAACAAGTGGCCAGCGCATTTCCGGAACACCGGTAATCAGCGACTATTCTTTCTTCTTGTCGGGAGAAATCAAACCCACAAAAAAAATTCAGATCAAACCCGGGATCAGAATCAGTAAGAATAGTGTGTATGATGCACCACCAGTCGTTCCATCGCTCAACACAAAAATAGCATTGGGGGCATCGGCAGACCTGCGTTTATCCTACGCCCGAGGTTTCAGGGCTCCCATTCTTCGTGAATTGTATTTCTATTATTTCGATGCCAATCATTCCATACAGGGTAATCCAGATCTGAAAGCAGAAAGTTCAGACAGTTATATGGCATCGCTGTATATTTTTGAAAAAGGTAAAAAGCTAAAATGGAAAGCATCTGTAACCGCATTCTACAACCTGTTCAAAAACAGGATCGGTATGGCAGCGGGACAGAACAATGTGTTCACTTATATTAATATTGAAGAGTTCAAAACAATTGGAGCATCTGCTGAACAAACCCTTTCTTTCGATAACCTGCAAACAACAATTGGTTTTGTGTTTGCGGGTCGGTATAACAGGTATGCAACAGACCCCGCTTTTGCAAAAGAAGGATTACCAGCGTTTGTGTGGTCGCCCGAGGCTAATGCCAATCTGTTGTATACATTTTCCGAACAGAAAATAAATCTTGGACTCTTTTATAAGTTCACCGGATCGTTACCAGCTTATCAGACAAGAATCAACACAACCTCACAACAAACAGAAGTATACCTTACAAAAATCGCATCCTTCCATTGGGCCGATCTCAGTATTTCAAAAACATTTACTCCTGCCATCATGATACAGGCGGGCATTAAAAACCTGTTTGATGTTACCAGGCTGCAGAATACAACCGCATCTGGTGCAACACATGGCGGCGGCGGACCCGTACCGACCGGATTTGGCAGATCTTTTTTTGCCGGAATTACCTACACCTTCAACAAGAAAAATAAATGATAATGAAAAGAAGAACCGTACAACAAACATTGTTAACAGCAGCAATAGCTGTTTCAATGATGTCATCCTGTAAAAAAGAAACACCCATTATNNTTATTGTAATACCGGCTTCGTCGGGAACCACAACCAATCTCAATGGTGGTAGCGGAGGTGCCAACGCTGAGAATACTGTTTTTTTTGATCTTAGTACAGATAAAGGAACTGCAGTAGCAAGAAAATCATGGGACCTTGGCTTTTATTCAGGAGCAGAATTCAGGGTGGTATTAAACAATACAGTAAGCGCGGGTGTACAGGTAACAACAAAAACAGACATAACGCAGGTTGGTGCTGCAGATACAATAGGACTTACATTAGCAGTGAGCCAGACGAACCCATTACCGGCACATTTTTCATTCTTTGATGATATCAATGGTGATCTTACCCAAACCGCCATACCAGCCGTATCTGCAAACGATGCAGACAATAAAGTGGTGATACTGAACAGAGGAACCGGAGGTGGTATAACAGCAAGACCCTGGATTAAGTTACGTGTACTGCGTAATGGAACATCTGGTTATACAGTACAATATGCGGGTATTACAGAAACTACTTTTAAAACAATAACTGTATCAAAAGATGCCGCTTATCATTTCAAATTTGTTTCTCTCGACAATGGTACAACAACAGATGTAGAGCCTCCAAAAACACAATGGGATATTCAATGGGGATATTCATTATTCAAAACCAATTTCGGAGCAGATGTACCATATAACTTCTCAGATCTTGTAAGTCTCAATTATCTGGCAGGTGTTCAGGCTGCCGAAATATTAACCTCTGTTGTTTCTTATGCTGCTTATGCAGAGTCTAATATTGCTACAACAACATTCAGTAACAATCGTTGGACCATTGGCAGTAATTGGAGGACCACCACAGGAACCATAGGCGTAAAGACAGATCGGTTCTATGTTATTAAAGATGCAGCAGGAAATGTTTACAAACTCAAGTTCAACAGCTTCGCCTCAAATGATGGTGGTGAAAGAGGAAAACCGGTAATCGAATACAAGCTGGTTAAAAAAGCATAACCATTTTCTTTTCCCTGCACGCTATGTAAATGCCGTGCAGGGAAAAATAGAATTCCTGATCACGTAAATCAAATTCCCGCTTGCTACTTGATGGCAGACATAACGGTGACAATTTCGTTTCAAAATTAACAGACATGAAAAGAAGCATACTGATAGCACTTGCAGCAGTGCTGGTATCATTAACTGGAACAGCACAAATAAAACAGGACACGGCAGCCATTAAAAAATTATGCGGTTGTTTTGAAGTAGAATTCAAATACGCAGAAACATTCTCACCGGATATTGCCTATCAACTTTCAAAACCCTACTACGCAGATGCAATTGAATGGATAGTTGCAGAAGAGTCGTCTGATAAAAAACTGGTTTTGCAGCATTTACTCGTAGTACAGGATGACGCCATTGTAAAACACTGGCGAGAAGACTGGGAGTTTGAAAAAAAAGAGTGGTGGATATTTGATCATGACGGAGCTTGGAAAAAGAAAACCGCGAAAGAACCCGTAAAAGGAGAATGGACACAAACCGTTTGGGAAACAGAAGACGCTCCACGCTACCAGGGAAACAGCAAGTGGATTTCGAACAACGGAAAGCTTTATTGGGAAAACACAGCCGATGCTCCTCTCCCCAGACGTGAGTATACCAAAAGAAGTGATTACAACGTACTCGAAAGAGGTAATACGATTATAATCGATAAAAACGGATGGACACATGAACAGGACAACCGTAAGATAAAACGGGTAGCAGGCACAGCCGATAAATTAATCGCGGAAGAAAAAGGCTATAATATCTATCGCAAAACAGATGAAGCCAAATGTAAAGCCGCAAAAGACTGGTGGGAAAAAAACCATGCTTTTTGGAACAATGTAAGAGCAGAATGGGATGCCATGCTGCAAAACAAAACCACTATACAACTGGCGCCTAAAGTCGATAACCAAACCCTTAGTCAGGCAATGGCTGCTGTGCAAAAACAGGGTCTGGCTGATACCGCACAAAGAGAAATCATCAGAACAGTATTGAATAAATACACCCGTTAAAAAAGTCGGGAAGACCGGAAGTCGGCGGTAAGTCCGAAAGAGGCCCGATTCTCCATAACCCTCCGTGTTTTACTCCTTTAATCCTTTGGTTTTTTACGATGGATTTAAAGGAGAAAAGCCGGAGTTTTTTTATTAAACAGACCTTCCCCCCAACTTGCCAACTTCCGGTCTTTCGGACTACAATGTGCAAAACTCAAGGCAAAATCAGGTATAAATACGGTACCCCGGGAAAAAACAAACCCCTACTTTAGCACAATAAGACTAAGCTAAAGCCGTTAGTAAAAAAAATACTAAAAAAATTAGTTTATCTCATTTCCGGGGCTTATTTTTACAGTCCCATTAAAATTCAAAACAGCATACCATGAGTAACGCAGAAAAATTAAAGGCCCTTAAGCTGACGATTGATAAAATCGACAAGGATTTTGGAAAAGGCAGTGTGATGATGATGAATGAAAGAAGCCAGGATGCCATGGAAGTTATTTCTACAGGCTCCATCGGTCTTGATACAGCACTGGGTGTAGGTGGTTTACCCAAAGGAAGAATCATAGAAATATATGGTCCGGAATCCTCTGGTAAAACAACTGTTGCTATTCATGTGATTGCCGAGGCACAGAAAAAGGGTGGCATGTGCGCTATTATAGATGCAGAGCATGCGTTTGACAGTAGCTATGCACAAAAACTTGGTGTAGATGTAGACAACCTGCTGATTTCACAACCAGATTATGGTGAGCAGGCGCTTGAAATAGCCGACCGTCTGATTCTTTCAGGAGCATTGGATGTGGTGGTGATAGATTCTGTTGCTGCACTTGTACCCAAAGGAGAACTGGAAGGAGAAATGGGCGATAGTAAAATGGGTCTGCAGGCACGTTTAATGAGCCAGGCATTGAGAAAATTGACAGCTACCATTAATAAAACCAATACGGTTTGCATATTCATCAACCAGTTGCGTGAAAAAATCGGTGTAATGTTTGGAAACCCGGAAACAACAACCGGAGGTAATGCACTGAAATTCTATGCTTCAGTGCGACTGGATATCCGTCGCATGTCACAGATCAAAGACGGCGATGAAGCGGTAGGTAACCGTGTAAAAGTAAAAGTGGTAAAAAATAAAGTAGCTCCCCCGTTTCGCGCAGCCGAATTCGATATCATTTTCGGAGGAGGTATCAGCAAAGTGGGAGAAATTATTGATATGGGTGTGGAACTGGGTATCGTTCAGAAAAGTGGATCCTGGTTCAGCTACGAAAGCAATAAACTGGGTCAGGGTCGCGATGCAGTAAAACAACTGCTCCACGATAACCCAGAACTGTC
>DPWF01000396.1:9506-9950 GCA_003526435.1 Chitinophagaceae bacterium
TAGAAGGGAAAATTAGAGCCAAACTGACAGAAGCCAAGGCCGCCGCAGAAGCATAAACGTTTTTTTGAGATGGGTTAGTAAATATGAACCGCTCCTTGTCTAGGGAGCGGTTTTCATTTTAAAACCCATAAAAACGACAATTATTTAGAGTACCCGTGTATCTGAATAGAAATTAACTGAATAAATCCCTGATAATCATTCAAAAGCAAACCCAAGTCTCTTGAACATATCTTATTTTAGGGAAAATAAAACCATTGATCTACACGCTGTTAAAACTGCCAATTAGACTTGCACTGCGTATTTTCTGTGTATACATAGAGTTGGTGAACCAGCAATTCCGGAACGAAAAAGGTCCCCTTTTATTGGTGGCCAATCACCCCAATTCATTCCTTGATGCCATTCTTATTGCCGCCCGGTTTAGGGAACCGGTATATTTTCTGGCCC
>DPWF01000164.1:0-1672 GCA_003526435.1 Chitinophagaceae bacterium
GTACTGGTGTTAGGGTATCAGTGTCTCACAGATACCAATGATAATATGATTGATATTTCTGTGAACAATGGATTGATTGTATTTGCATTTATCAGTGGATTCTTTTCAGGCAGGGTAATGCGTTTTCTCGATCGTTTAAAAGAACTTATTCTCCCTTTTGGAACGGCCACACAACCTACCAATACACATACCGAAACAGGTAAAGCAGATATTATTGTTACGCTTGATTTAGCAGAAACGGTTGAAAAAAGTAAAGAAGGTGCATCTATAGCTGAAGCCGGATTTAATGCTGCCACAGTAACATTAAAATCAGTGAATGGTAAAGAGACAATTGTATTGGTGAATCCGGCAGATGATCAGTCTGATGATTTTATGGGTAAAGCAGTTCCTTATGGGAAATATATATTAGCTGCGCAACTATCTTATAAAAAAGAGGATGACGATAGTATCATTAATCTTTCCGCAGAAGAAGAAATTACCATCAATCAGTCATCCGTTATCAAGGCTGTGCTCCTGCAACGAATGACTGAAGAAGGGTAGTATTATTTGAGTTTGGGTTTATTCAACAGAAACATACGCATACGAACATCTGTCAATGGCCGGTCGCTTTTAGTTGGGGTAACAGCAATAGAATCGAGCACTTCAAAGCCTTGTAATAATTCACCAAAAACGGTATAGCCTCCATCAAGATGTGGAGTGCCGCCAACAGTGGTGTACAATGTTTTTTGCTCTTCAGTTAATGAAAGTTTCCTTGTATTGATGGTGCTGTCTAATTCACTTTTGCGCCATGCGGGTCTTTGTACAATGTAGAACTGGCAATTGCTGCTGGCTTTTTCAGGATTATCTGTTCGCGCTGCAGCCAATGCACCACGTTGGTGATAAATCTTTTGATCGGTCCTGAATTCTGCAGGGATGCGGTCGCCGGGTGCAGAACCACCGCCAACACGCTTATCGGCTGTAGCATATTTGCTTTCAGGATCACCACCCTGGATCATAAAACGATTGATAACACGATGAAATAACAAACTGTCATAAAAACCGGCGCTTACTTTTGAAAGAAAATTGTCGCGGTGTAATGGGGTCTGGTTGTATAACTTAACCACCATATTGCCTTTAGTCGTCATAATAAGCACATGGGCTTCCGTTTTTGATACGGTTACCCATTTTTTACTCTCCCTGATTGCTTTTTTTTCTTCTTTATCGAGCTTCCTGAAATATTTACTCCCTGCGCAGGAACTGATGAGTATGGCAAAAACCAGTAATAATTTATTCATAATATATGCTTAATGTGTCAATATTTATTATAGTTCACCGTTCCATTCTCCATAAAACTGCCGGAGATAATTTTCCATAAACTGATGCCTTTGTAAAGCCAGCTTCTTTCCGGTTGCGGTATTCATCCTGTCTTTTAACAGCAAAAGTTTTTCGTAGAAGTGGTTGATGGTTGGTGCCTGACTGTTTTTATATTCTTCTTTGGTCATCTTTAAATTGGGTTCAATGGCAGGATCATAAATCTCCCTGTTTTTAAAACCACCATAATGAAATGCCCTTGCCACACCAATGGCCCCGATGGCATCGAGTCGGTCGGCATCCTGTACCACGGCTAATTCAGGCGAATGGAATTGCTTCTCATGATTTCCTCCTTTAAATGATATATGGGCCACAATATTTA
>DPWF01000164.1:1767-3702 GCA_003526435.1 Chitinophagaceae bacterium
ATGAAATTTTGAATCAGCAATATCATGTAATAAAGCGGCCAACTCAGCTACCAGTATATCTACCGGCTCATTTGCTGCTATTAATTTTGTATTTCTCCATACACGTTCAATATGAAACCAGTTGTGGCCAGATTCACTTCCTGCTAAAGACTGTTTTACATAAATAACGGTACTATTGATGATTTCCTGATTCGTCATTATTGCTTTGGTTCTAATAATTCTCTTTTGGTCCAGCATTCATCCATTGGTCCACCGGTCGACTTTTGTCCCTTATGTCTCCAGTCGCCGTTTACAAACGAATACTCAAAACTTAAACTCTTTCCTACACTTTCAGCCGTTTTGGTAAAGAAATGAATGGTTTCAGTGTATTTGCCATTTTCGGTTGTGTAGGTACCGCCGCCGGTATCAATAAACTGTTTGGTTACCACATTATAGGCAATCCACTGAAAATGCTTGCCAGACAATACTTTCATGGTTCTGCGGGGATAAAATGGGCTTCGTCTTTTTGAAACCTGATCGTTAGTATAGCTACCGGTAATGACCCATGCTCCTGCCAATGCTCCCGGGGTGCCGTCATCAAGCCTGTCCAGTTTTTTTGGTAAACCACTTATGCTTAACTGTTTTTTTTCGATGGTAATATCTGCCACCCAATCTGCTCCAACTTTGGTACTATCATTGCTGTTCCACTCTGTTTTTAATACAAGTTTATTATCCTTTACCGACCAGGTACCTCCATAAGAAGAAATAAATTTTTTTTCACTGATATTATAAGTAGCCGAAGAAAAAATCTGTGCGGAAATGATGATCACGGTCTGCTCTTTACCCGAAGTATATTGCCAGGCACCCTGTATTTCTTTCGGGATATCTTTTTTTATAGTGAAAGAAAGAAGCAATAACGATAGAAATAAAAACAGGCTATAACAGTAGCGAAGGATAATTTTCTGCATACAATAGGCTTTTTATAAATATAAGCAGCAAATTTGAAACATGATCTCTATTCGTGTTTGCTTGAAAAGAATACCGTGAGATTTGTGCTATTCAATTAACTTTATTTAATTATTTATATGATATGGCTATAACAGCTCCTATACCTGAAAATGAAATACAACGAGTACTTGAGCTGTCAGAGTTCGATCTGGATTATTCTTCCATTGATGATCAGTTTAAGGAATTAACCAAACTGGCCGCAAAAATAGCAGGTACAGATATATCCCTGTTGAACCTGATTGATTCATTCACCCAATGGTCTGTGAGCAATTATGGATTAGAGATTCAACAGATGCCAAGACAGGATTCTGTTTGTCAGTACACAATTGTAACAGAAAACTTTTTTGAGGTTAAAGATTTGTCGGCAGACGACAGGTTCAAAGATAAGTTCTATGTAAAAGGAGATCCTAATCTGCGATATTATTTCGGGGTGCCATTACAGACAGACAATGGAATCAATCTAGGTGCATTGTGTGTACTTGATACCGTTGGCAAAGAAATCAGCCCGGAAAAAGTAGAAATGCTTAAAATTATTGCCGACGAAATTGTTAACCGGTTGATGGTATTACGTGTTATTAATAGTCTTCAAAACCGGGTAAAAGAAGCAAAAGACACACAGAAAAAAGTAGCACACGATATTCGCGGGCCATTGTCAGGTATTATAGGACTGGCACAAATAATCAGCGAGCAGGGTAAAGAAAACAAGCTGGAGGAAGTATTGCAACTGGTTTCAATGATACATAAAGGAGGGCATTCGTTACTCGAACTGGCCGATGAAATATTAAGCGCCGAAAAGAAAAACGAAAACACAGTTAACCCTGGGTCAAATGAATATAATTTACAGACGTTTAAAGAGAAACTCGAAAAACTATTTGGGCCACAGGCAGTCAATAAAAAAATTACATTTTCTGTTGTAGCAGATACAAAGACCGATGACATTCCTTTCTC
>DPWF01000092.1 GCA_003526435.1 Chitinophagaceae bacterium
TCCTCAAACATTTTGGTGAGAATAAAATTGGTAGAACCATTTACAATGGCTTTAATAGAATGCAGTAGATCGTTATCGTAGTATTCTTCGAGGTTCCTGATTACAGGTATGGAAGCACATGCAGAAGATTCATATAAAAATGACTGACCTGTTTGTTCCTGTATTTCAAGTAACTCAGGCAGATGTTCAGCGATCATTTTCTTGCTGGCACTCACTACCGCTTTGCCATTGCGTAATGCAGTTGAAACAATTTCAAATGCGGCATTGGCATCATCAATTACTTCTACTATTACATTGATCTCCGGGTCGTTCAGTAATACCTGTCTGTCTGTGGTAAATAAATCTGCAGGTGCGTCTCTTTTTTTATCTGCGTTCCTGATACATACTTTTTTGATGCGGGCTTTCAAAGAAGGTGTTTGCTGTAATACTTTGTACAAGCCTTCACCTACTACGCCAAATCCGAATAATCCAATCGTTAACTGTTTGTGTGCTTCCATGGCTGTTTATGCTATAGTGTTTGTTGAATATTGTTGTTGTCTGGAATATATGCGGTCAAATGTGTCTGAAAGATCTGCAACCAGGTCTTCGGGCTCTTCAAGCCCAATCGACAAACGTATCAGGCTGTCTGAAACCCCGGCTGCTCTTCTTTTATCGGCCGGAATAGATTTATGCGTCATATTGGCCGGATGTGATACAAGACTCTTAATACCACCAAGACTTTCTGCGAGCTTGAATAATTTTGTAGAAGTAACAAAATCAATCGCCGCCTGCTCTGTATCTTCTTTTAGTGAGAAAGAAACAATGCCTCCAAAGTTTTTGGATTGCTTTTTTGCTATATCATGATTGGGATGGGTTGCTAAACCAGGATAGTACACTTTGTCAACTGCCGGATGTGCTTCCAGAAATTTGGCAATAGCCAGTGCGCTGCTACAATGTTGCCGAATGCGAAGGTGCAGTGTTTCAATTCCACGAATTACCAGCCAACTGTCGAATGGGCCTAATATGGCACCACAGGCATTCTGCAAATATTTTAGGCGCGCACCAATCTCTTTATCCTTGGCCACTACAATACCTGCAATCAGGTCGCTGTGTCCACCCAGGTATTTGGTAGCGCTGTGAATTACAATGTCAGCTCCCAGCGAAAGAGGTTGCTGTAAGGCGGGGGTAGCAAAAGTATTATCCACGCAAAGTAAACAGGCATTGGCTTTGGCCACCTGTGCAATGGCTGCTATGTCTGAAATTTTTAAAGTAGGGTTGGTAGGTGTTTCCAGCCATATCAGTTTGGTTTTTGGTGTGATGGCATCAACAATATTGGCAACATCAGAAGTGTCTACATAATGCACTTTAATACCAAACTGTTCATATACATTGTTGAAAAGACGGAAAGCGCCGCCATATATATCGTCAACAGCAACAATTTCATCTCCGGTCTTCAGTAATTTGATGACATTGTCAATTGCTGCGAGACCACTGGCAAATGCCAGACCTACTTCACCATTCTCCAATCCGGCTATCAGTTTTTCCAATGTGGCACGTGTAGGGTTTCCGCTGCGGGCATAATCATATCCTTTGTTTACACCCGGTGCATCCTGTACAAATGTGGAAGTCTGGTAAATGGGTACAGCAATGGCACCAGTAAGTGGGTCAACCGGAATGCTGTGAATCAGTTGTGTTGCGTTGCTCATGTTAAACAGTTTGCTTCTTTCCAGGGAAAGAAATGATAAATGTTGTTAGTCAGTGTTATTCGGCAGCAACAAATCGTGAAGGAGAGCGAACTTACCGGCAGAGCATAAAAAAAGCTCACCCGGTAAGTCAGATGAGCTTGAACTATGTAGAACGGCGAACCGTTTTGAAATCAAACTATTACTCTGACTTATCTCTTTCCGCCTGTGGCGGAATCGGATTTGGCACCTTCGTACCGCTGAGTGAGCGATATGGGTTGCCAAGGCATCATCGGGCCAATTCCCTCTGCCTTTCTTGATAAGTTGTTGTTGAAAGAACTGGTACAAAAGTAGGGTGCTGCCGATCAATTTACCAAATCTCACTAAAAAATAAATTTGTTAATTCAGTGAAACCTTTTACAGTAAGGCATTTCGGGCGGTAAAAAATTTTCCTAACAGATGTTCGCTTGCAACAAAAAGGCTCATCTGATGTTCTTATCTTTACCTTTCAGCTATGGCAAAAAAGACCTCACAGGAGAACAAAACAACTCCTTTACAATATCAGGAAGAGCAGATTTCAGTATTTGGTGCGCGGGAACATAACCTGAAAAATATCGATATCAGTATCCCCAAAAACAAACTGGTAGTATTTACCGGCGTAAGTGGAAGTGGTAAATCATCTCTTGCTTTTGATACTATTTACAATGAGGGGCAACGCAGGTACATGGAAAGTTTCAGTGCCTATGCGCGGCAGTTTATGGGCGATATGGAAAGACCCGATGTAGATAAAATAACCGGACTCTCACCTGTTATTTCCATCGAACAAAAAACAACCAATAAGAACCCGCGATCAACGGTTGGTACGGTTACAGAAGTATACGACTTTATGCGTTTGTTGTTTGCTCGGATAGGGGAAGCGTATAGTTATAACACGGGAAAAAAGATGATCAAGTTCAGCGAGGAAGAAATCGTTGATAATATTTTTCAGAAATACAAACAGAAGAAGATCACTTTACTGGCGCCATTGATTCGGGGTAGAAAAGGTCATTACCGGGAGTTATTTGAAGATATCCGGAAAAAAGGTTTCCTGAAAGTAAGGGTAGATGGTGAAGTGATTGATCTCACACCCAAATTACAGGTAGACCGTTATAAAATACATGATATTGAAGTGGTGATAGATCGTTTACAGGTAACGGATGATATGCGCGTAAGATTGAGCCAGAGTGTACAACAGACCCTCAAAATGGGAAAGGATCTGATGTTCCTGCTCATCAACGATACCAGTAAAGTAGTACAGTATTCGAAACAACTGATGTGTGAAGAAACCGGGATCAGTTATGAAGAGCCTTCACCCAATGCATTTTCCTTTAACTCACCCTATGGTGCCTGCCAGGTTTGTAAAGGATTGGGGAATGTTTATTCTGTGAGTATGGAAGCAGTGATTCCCGATCGTTCACTGAGTATAAAAGAAGGAGGGATAGCGCCATTGGGTGAACAGCGTGATGCTTATATGTTCAGGAATGTGGAGACGCTGGCAAAGAAAAACAAGATCAGTCTTGATAAGCCGATTAAAGAACTGCCCGAAAAATCACTCAATATTTTACTCTATGGAAATGCAGATGGTATTACAGAAGAAACCATCGATATGGATGAAGTGGCAACGGGCACACCTTATGAAGGAGTATTTGAAGGAATAATTCCCATGCTTAAACGTTGGTTCACAGGTACAAGTAGTAGCGAGACTTTACGGGAATGGGTGGAACAATTTATGGAACTGAAAATCTGTGGAGAATGCAACGGTGCAAGACTGAAAAAGGAAAGCCGCTGGTTTAAAGTAGATGAAAAAAATATCTCAGAACTCAGTAACCTGAACCTCGATAAACTGCATAAATGGTTTGAAGGAATTGAAAAAAGACTGGATAACAAACAAAATGTAATTGCAAAAGATATCCTGAAAGAAATACGAGAGCGATTACAGTTTTTACTGGATGTTGGACTTACTTATCTCTCGTTAAACAGGCCGTCCAGGACATTAAGTGGGGGAGAGTCGCAACGTATCAGGCTCGCCACACAAATTGGTTCGCAGTTGCAGGGCATTACTTATATATTGGATGAGCCATCGATCGGGTTACACCAACGTGACAATCATCAACTCATCAAGGCCTTACAAAACCTGCGAAACATTGGTAACACTGTATTGGTAGTAGAACATGATAAAGATATCATGCTGGCAGCCGATCATCTGGTAGATATCGGTCCACGGGCGGGTGCTTACGGCGGACAGATTGTGGCAGCAGGAACACCTTCAGATGTTTTAAAAAGTAATTCTGAAACGGCCCAGTATTTAAACGGAAAGAAAAGTATTGAAATACCTGCAGAGAGAAGAAAAGGCAATGGAAAAATACTGGAACTAAAGGGTGCGGGTGGTAATAACCTGAAAAATGTAAACGTACAGTTTCCGTTGGGTAAACTGATTGTGGTGAGTGGTGTAAGTGGGAGCGGTAAATCTACCCTGATCAATGAAACCTTATATCCGCTGTTGTCAAAACATTGTTACAACAGCAGGGTAACACCCATGGAGTTCAAGAGTATCAAAGGTTTGGAGCATATTGACAAAGTGATTGAAATTGACCAGTCGCCCATTGGCAGAACACCCCGCAGTAACCCTGCTACCTATTGTGGATTCTTTACAGAGATCAGAACCTTATTTTCGTCGGTTCCGGAAGCAAAAATCAGGGGGTATAATGCCGGACGTTTTTCTTTCAATGTAAAAGGAGGACGTTGCGATATGTGTGAAGGTGGTGGTATGCGTGTTATCGAAATGAATTTTCTTCCTGATGTATATGTACACTGTGAAAAGTGTAACGGGAAAAGATACAATCGCGAAACATTGGAGATTCGGTATAAAGGAAAATCGATCAGCGATGTATTGAATATGACGGTTGATGAAGCCTGCGATTTTTTTCAGCCTGTACATTACCTCTACAGAAAAGTAAAAGTATTGCAGGATGTAGGATTGGGCTATATCACATTAGGTCAGTCGGCTGTAACATTGAGTGGCGGTGAGGCACAGCGTGTGAAACTGGCAACGGAACTTGGGAAAAAAGATACCGGCAAAACATTTTATATTCTTGACGAGCCCACAACAGGTTTGCATTTCCAGGATATACGTCATTTGCTTGATGTATTAAATAAACTGGTAGACAGGGGTAATACGGTACTCGTAATTGAACATAACCTTGATGTAATAAAAGTAGCAGATCATATCATCGACCTCGGACCCGAAGGAGGTGATGGTGGGGGAATTATTTTATTTGAAGGCACCCCCGAAGAAATGATTCACAATAAAAAAAGCCATACGGCAAGGTTTGTGAAGGAGGAACTGAAAGGGTAAGAGATAAGTTTCAAGTTTCAAGCCACAAGCTACAAGGTAGATGTTTTGAAATGTTTCTTCCTTGTAGCTTGTGGCTTGAAACT